>JAJYMF010000388.1 GCA_021787175.1 Pseudomonadota bacterium
CGCGCGGCGTCGACGCTCTCGCAACCGCTGGAGCGATGCCGGTAGAACGCCGTTCCGCCCTTCTCCTCGCGGCCGAGAAAGTGCAGCAGGGCCAGCCGCCCGGGTTCGAGGCCGTCGACGTGCGGCAGGCGCTGGATCGGCGCCAGCGCCGAGGGCGGCGTCGTCACCAGCGAGTACCAGGTTTCGAGGACGTGGCCGGATGTGATGCCGAATACCTCGGCGATGATCGCGTCCAGTCCGTCGAGGAATCGGTGCACGAGTGCGGGCGGCACCGGCGCGCGGATCCCCGGATAGTAGGCGCCCCGCGGGCCGTAGTCGTGGCGGCAGGCATCGTCGATCAGCGCCTGCGGATCGGGGACGAAGTTCGCGATCACGACGACCGGCTGGTTCTCGCGACCGCAGCGGGTCACCTCGATGATGCGCCCGGGTGTCATGCGCGGCGCGTCACGGCTTGCGGCCCGGCGCGGGTGCCGGGGCCCCTGGATCGGCCGCTTCATTCGTGTCGCCTGCGACATCCGCCGACTGCGCGGCGATGGCGTCGGCCAGCTCGCTGACCGCCAGCGCATACAGCGGGCTGGTGTTGTAGCGGGTCAGCACATAGAAATCGGGAAACACGAAACGCCATTCGGGGCCGTCGGCGCCCTGCAGGCTGAGCAATGCCGCCGGCAGCGCCGGATCCACGCGCGTCGCCGGTGCGTAACCCAGCGCCTCGAACGCCTGCAGCGGCTGCACGGGCGGCTTGCCGGCCCAGACCATTGCGGCCGGCGGCGGCGCGGCGCTGGCAGCCGGCCATGCCGGCGCGCTGACCGGCTGACCGGCCTGCCAGCCGTGCGCGGCGAGATAGTTCGCGGTGCTGGCGAGGATGTCCGGCAGCGAATCCCACAGATCGACGCGGCCGTCGCCGTCGGCATCCACGCCGTAGCGCGCGAGACTCGAGGGCATGAACTGGCACCAGCCCATCGCGCCGGCATAGGAGCCGCGCAGTTCCTGGACCGGTGCCGGCAGGCGGTCGGCCGGCAGGGTCAGCAACGCCGCCAGCTCCTTCTGGAAAAAGGCCGCGCGCGGGGGGTAGTGGAAACCCAGCGTGACCAGCGCATCGAGCACGCGGTAGCGACCGGTGATCCGCCCGTAGCGGGTCTCGACCCCCAGCAGCGCGACCAGGATCGTCGGCGGCACGCCGTAGCGCGTGGCGGTGGCGTCGATCCGTTCGCGATGCTCGCGGTAGAAGGCCACGCCGGCCTCGATGCGCTGCGCATTGACGAAGATCGGCCGATAGTCGCGCCACGGCCGGGCCTCGGCCGGCCGCGCCATCGCGGCGAGAATCGAGGGCTGCACCGTGGCCTGCTGCAGCAGCGCGGTCACCCGCTGCGCGTCCAGCCCGGGATGCGCGGCGACCAGCGCGCGCACGAAGGCCGCCTCGTCCGGTGCCGCGGCGGGTGCCGCGGCGGGTGCCGCGGCCGATGTCGACGGCGCGACGGACGGCGTCGCCGATGCGGCAGCGGAGGACGGCGGCGCAGACGCGGGACGCGGCGGCACCCCGGCGCAGCCGGCCAGGGCCAGCAGCAAGGCGGTCGGGAGGATCAGGCGCAGGCGTGACGACATGGTCGGGCGCAGAGAACACGGACGCCGCGGCCGGCGGCGCGCGGCAGCGTAGCACGCGGCCGGCGCCCTGAAAGCCATCGCCGCGGGCAGATCGATGCGCTAGCTCTCAGTCGCGGGAATCGACCAGCTTGCGATGCGCGTGGATCGACATCAGCACGCCGAAACCGGTCAGCAGGCTGACCGCCGAAGTGCCGCCGTAGCTGACCAGCGGCAGCGGCACGCCGACCACCGGCAGGATGCCGGTGATCATGCCGCCGTTGACCATCACGTAGACGAAGAAGCTCATCGCCAGCGCGCCGCCCAGCAGGCGCGAATAGGTGTCGCGCGCGTTGACCGCGATCCACAGGCAGCGGCCGATGATGAAGGCATACAGCGCGACCAGCAGGGTCACGCCGATCAGACCGAACTCCTCGGCGAACACGGCGAAGATGAAATCGGTGGTGTGCTCGGGCAGGAACTCCAGCCGTGACTGCGTGCCCTGATGCCAACCTTTCCCGAACCAGCCGCCGGAGCCGACCGCGATCTCCGACTGGATGATGTGCCAGCCGGTGCCCAGCGGGTCCGACTCGGGGTTGAGAAAGGTCAGCACGCGCTCGCGCTGGTACTGGTGCATGAAATGCCAGGCTACCGGCAGCGCGCCCGCCAGGGCGCCGAGCAGCATGCCGATGCGCCACCACGCCAGCCCGGACAGGAACAGCGCGAACACGCCGGCCGCAGCCACCAGCAGGGCGGTGCCGAGATCGGGTTGCTCCGCGATCAGCACCGCCGGCACGGCGATCAGCAGACCGACCACGGCCAGGTCGCGCCAGCGCGGCGGCAGCGGCCGCTGCGCCAGATACCAGGCCGCCATCATCGGCATGGTCAGCTTGAGCAGCTCGGAGGGCTGGAAGCGCAGCACGCCGAGATTGAGCCAGCGGTGCGCGCCGCGGCCCTCGCCCAACACCGCCACCACCAGCAGCAGCAGGGTGCTGATCGCATACAGCCACGGCGTCAGGCTGCGCAGCCGCACCGGCGGCACCCGCGACACCGCCAGCAGCAGCAGTGCGCCGAGCACGAAGCGCACGGCCTGCGCCGCGATCACGCGCATGTCCAGGTCGGCGGCGCTGGTCAGCGTCAGCAGGCCGACGCCGGCCAGCAGCAGCAGCGCCAGCGCCAGCGGCAGATCCAGCCGCGGCCGCACGATCAGACGCAGCAACGCATGCCGCAGGCGGGCCAGGGTGGCGTTCATCCGGGCGGGGCCTCCGTCAGCGGCGTGTCGGGCAGGCCGCGTTCGCGCGCCCAGGCGTCGAGGATCTTGCGCGCGATCGGCGCCGCGGCGCTGCCGCCCCAGGCGCCGTGCTCGAGCACCACCACCACGGCGATGCGCGGGTCCTCGGCCGGGGTGAAGCACTCGAACAGCGCGCGGTGCCGCTCGGCCAGCTGCTCGTTGGTCAGGTGGGTGTCGTAGGCCGAGGTCGTGCGCGAATAGCGCTCGGCGGTGCCGGTCTTGCCGGCGATCGGATACGGAAAACCCTGCCCCAGGCCGCGCTCGGTGCCCTTCTCGCCGTTGACCACGCCCAGCATGCCCTGCACCACCGTGTCCCAGTCGGGCGCGCGGGTGACGAGGCTGGGTGCCGCGGCGGCGGGCGGCGTCGGCACCCGCGGCGCGCCCATGCCGGATTGCTCGGCCAGCAGCAGGCGCGGCGCATGCGCCACGCCGTGATCGGCCAGCGTCGCCAGTGCGTGCGCCAGCTGCAGCGGCGTCACCACCCAGTAGCCCTGGCCGATGCCGGCGATCACCGTCTCGCCGAGGTACCAGGGCTCGTGGAAGGTGGCGCGCTTCCAGGCCGGCGACGGCAGCACGCCGGAAGCCTCGGCCGGCAGATCGATGCCGGTGGGCCGGCCGAAGCCGAACTTTCCCATCCACGCCGCCAGGCGGTTGATGCCCATGTCCAGCGCCAGCCTGTAGAAATACGTGTTCACCGACTGCTCGATCGCCTGCACCATGGCGACGCGACCGACGCCGCCGCGCTGGTCGTCGCGATAGCCGCGCTTCTGCCCGGGAATGTAGAACTCGCCGGTCGAGTCGACCGTATCCTGCGGCGTGCGCAGGCCCAGCTCCAGCCCGCCGAGGGCCAGGAACGGCTTGACCGTCGAGCCCGGCGGATACAGCCCGCGCAGCGCGCGGTTGAGCAGCGGCTTGTCGGGGTCGTCCAGCAGCGCGCGGTAGTCGGCGTCGCTGATGCCGCTGACGAACAGGTTGGGGTCGTAGCTGGGCACGCTGATCAGCGCCAGCACCTGGCCGTTGCGCGGATCGATCGCCACCGCGGCACCTGGGCGTCCGGCGAAGGCCGCCTCGCCGGCCTTCTGCAGGCGCGCGTCGATGCTGAGGTAAAGATTGCGCCCCGGCGTCGGCGGCACGCGTTCGAGCACGCGCAGCGGCCGCTGGTCGACGTTGACCTCGACCAGCTCGTAGCCGGGCTTGCCGTGCAGCAGATTCTCGTACTGGCGCTCGATGCCGCTCTTGCCGATCTGCAGCGTGCCGGCGTAGAGCTCGGGATCGAGCCGGGCCTGCTCACTCTCGTCGATGCGGCCGACATAGCCGAGCACGTGCGCGAACAGCTTGCCCTGCGGGTAGTTGCGCATCAGGTAGGGCACCACCGCCACGCCGGGAAAGCGCCACTGGTTGACCGCGAAGCGCGCGATCTCGTCGTCCGACAGTTTCAGCCGCAGCGGCACGCTCTGGAACGGGCGATGCTGGGCCAGCTCGTCGCGGAAGCGGCGCAGGTCCTCCGCCGACAGCGGCACCACCTGCGCCAGCTGCTGCAGCATGGCCTGCATGTGCGGCACGCGTTCGGGCACCACCTCCAGCCGGTAGGCGGGCACGTTGTCGGCCAGCAGCACGCCGTTGCGGTCGTAGATCAGTCCGCGCGGCGGCGGCAGATAGACCAGACGGATGCGGTTGGCATTGGCGCGGGTGACGAACTCCTCATGCTGCACGACCTGCAGCCAGACGAAGCGCGTCAGCAGCCCGGCCAGCGCCAGCAGGATCAGCGCGTAGCCGGTCCAGGCGCGCGCGCGGAAGCCGGCGTGCTCGCGGCGCGGATCCTTGAGCGCGGACCGGCGCAGCATCAGCCGTCGCGCACGCGCAGCCGCGCGCGCAGGTCGTCGAGCAGCAAAAACACGAACGGCCACAGCAGCGCGCCGGCGAACGGCGCCAGCCAGTAAGCCGCGGGCGGCCAGGGATCGCCGGCGAACAGGCGCACCGCCAGCAGCAGCACGCGGTCGTTGAGCAGCAGCGCCAGCACCGCCAGCGCCTGCTGCCACATCGGAAAGAAGCGCAGGCGCGAACGGAAGCGCAGCGCCAGGAACACCAGCACGGTCAGCCGCAGCGCCTGCTCGCCGAGCAGCGCGCCGTCGAACACATCGGCACCCAGCCCGACGACGAACGCGAGGCCGATGCTGACGTGCTCGGGTGCCTCCAGCGTCCAGTACAGCAGCACCAGCGCCGGCCAGTAGGGCTTCAGCGGCAGCAGCGCGACCGGCAGCGGCACCAGCATCAGCAGCAGCGCCAGCAGCAGGCTGCCCCAGAACAGTGCGCGACGCGCACGCAGGCGGTTCACGGCGCCGCCCCGGCGCTGCGCGAGGCGGCGGGCGCCGCGGCGGCCGGCTTCAGGCTGGCGGGCGGGCCCGACGCGGGCGCCGGTGCCGGCGGCCCGACCGGATCGGCCAGATCGCGCAGCAGCAGCACCTCACCGACGCGGCCGAGATCGGCCGCCGGCCGCGCCCAGGCGCGCGCGTACATGCCCGAGCGGTCCGGTCGCACCGCGGTCACCGTGCCGACCGGGAAACCGGCCGGGAAACGGCCGCCCAGCCCCGAGCTGAGCAACTGGTCGCCGACGCGCAGGTCGGCCGAGATCGGCACGTTCGGCAGCTCCAGGCGATCCCCCGCGGCACTGCCGTCGGCGATGGCGCGCAGGCCGGTGCGCGCCACCGTCACCGGAATCGCATGACTGGGGTCGGTGATCAGCAGCACCACCGACGTGTCGGGCAGCGCCTCGACGACTTGGCCGACGATGCCGCGGGCGTCGATCACCGCCTGCCCCGGCCGCACGCCCTGGCGCCGGCCGGCGTTGAGCACGATGCGGTGGCGGAACGGATCGAGGTCGATGTCGATCACCCGCGCCAGCTGCGCGTTCATGCCCAGCGTGCGCTGCACGTCCAGCAGCCGCTTCAGGCGCTGGTTCTGCTGATCGACCGCGGCCATGCGGTTGAGCCGCGCGTTGGCGATCAGCAGCGCCTCGCGCAGGCGGCGGTTGTCCTCGATCAGGCGGCTGCGGTCGGCGAACGCGGTGCGCGCGGCCTCGACGCCGGCGCTGGGCAGGCCGGCCAGCCGGTAGACCGGCTCGATCACCAACGCCGAGGCGTAGCGCGCCTGCTGCAGCCAGCCGTTGCGGTGATCGAGCACCATCAGCACCGCGGCCAGCGCGATGTACATCAGCAGGCGCAGCGTGCCCGCCGGTGAATCCGAAAACAGCGATGTGGAGCCGTCGCGGGAGAGCACCATCAGGCCGCACCGGCAGGATGCCCGCCGGCCCTCGCGCTCATTCGTGGAAGAAGAAATCGCCGCCGTGCTGGTCGATCAGCTCCAGCGCCCGGCCGCCACCGCGGGCAACGCAGGTCAGCGGGTCGTCGGCCACCTGCACGTGCAGGCCGGTCTCCGCGGAGATCAGCTTGTCGATGTCGCGCAGCAGCGCACCGCCGCCGGTCAGCACGATGCCGCGTTCGGCGACATCGGAACAGAGCTCCGGCGGGGTCTGCTCGAGCGCCGAGCGCACCGCCGCGACGATCCCCGAGAGCGGCTCGTGCAGGGCTTCCAGCACCTCGTTGGAGCTGATCGTGATCATGCGCGGCACGCCTTCGGAGAGGTTGCGGCCGGAGATCTCGATCTCCTTGACGTCGGTCTGCGGGAACGCGCAGCCGATCTCGATCTTGATGCGCTCGGCGGTGGACTCGCCGATCAGGGTGCCGTGGTTGCGACGCACGTAGTTGATGATCGCCTCGTCGAAACGGTCGCCGCCGATGCGCACCGAGGCCGAGTAGACGATGCCGTTGAGCGAGATCACGGCGACCTCGGAGGTGCCGCCGCCGATGTCCAGCACCATCGAGCCGCGCGCCTCGTGCACCGGAATGCCGGCACCGATCGCGGCCGCCATCGGCTCCTCGATCAGGAATACGTCGCGCGCGCCGGCGCCCTCGGCGGATTCCTTGATCGCGCGGCGCTCGACCTGGGTCGAGCCGCAGGGCACGCACACCAGCACGCGCGGGCTGGGACGCAGGAAGCGCGAGCGGTGCACCTGCTTGATGAAGTGCTGCAGCATCGCCTCGGT
>JAJYMF010000139.1 GCA_021787175.1 Pseudomonadota bacterium
GGTGCTGGAGATCGGCGCGCTGGGCGGGCGTGCGCGCTGGGTCGCCGCGGCGCCGCTGGTGACGCTGCTGCGCTACTGACCCGGTGCGGCCCCGTCGGGCACGAACTCCAGCGCCGCCGAGTTGAGGCAGTAGCGCAGGCCGGTCGGTGGCGGCCCGTCGGAGAACACGTGACCGAGATGGCCGTCGCAGCGGCGGCAGCGGATCTCGGTGCGGCGCATGCCGAGGCTGTCGTCGACGATCTCGCGGATGTGCTCGGGATCGTAAGGCGTGTCGAAGCTGGGCCAGCCGGTGCCGGAGTCGAACTTGGCGCCGGCGCGAAACAGCGGCAGGCCGCACAGGCGGCAGGCATAATGACCGGGTGCCTTCTGCCGCAGCAGGACACCGCAGAACGGACGTTCGGTGCCGTGCTCGAGCAGGATGCGGCGCTCCTCGGGGCTGAGCCGCTGCGCGCGGCGCTCGCGCTCGACGGCGGACAGCGGCCCGAGGTCGTGGCCGGAACGCGAACGACGGATCGTGTCGGTGCTCATGGGCTGCTCCGGGTCAGGCCTTGCCGTGCCGGCTCTTCAGCCGGTCGCCGAAATACTCGCGCAGCTTCTCGACCTTGGGCGTCGACACTGCGGCAATGTAGGGCTGCTGCGGATTGCGCGCGGCGTAGTTCTGGTGATCGGATTCCGCTGGATGGAAGGCCGTCAGCGGCTCGACGGCGGTGACGATCGGCGCGGCGAACACGCCCGCAGCATCCAGCTGGCGGATATAGGCCTCGGCGACCTGTCGCTGGGCGTCGTCGGCGGGGAAGATCGCCGAGCGGTACTGGTTGCCGACATCGTGGCCCTGGCGGTTGCGCTGGGTCGGATCGTGGGCGACCGCGAAGAACACCTTCAGCAGCTGGCCGTAGCTGAGCCGACGCGGATCGAAGCGCGCCTGCACGGCCTCGGCGTGGCCGCTGCGGCCGCCGCAGACGGTGCGGTAATCGGCATCCTCGGCGCGGCCGCCGGCGTAGCCGGAGGTCACTTCGAGCACGCCGTCGAGTTCGCGCAATACCGCCTCCACGCACCAGAAGCAGCCACCCGCCAGCACCGCGGTCTGCGGACCGGCATCATTGGCATCGAGATCGTGCTGCGGATCGGGAAAGCGGTCGGGCGCCACGGTCAGGCTGGCGCCGCGCAGGTCACAGCTGGCATTCATCGGGGTCTCCGCACGGTGTCGCGCCCGCTGCGGTCGCGCGGGCACTGCTCATCAGGGTGGGGCATGGTCGGGCGATTGCAATCCGCGCGCCGTGCTCACGCCATCCGCTGCCGCCGCAGGCGCCCGAGCAGCGCATCGAGCGACAGCGTGCCCGGTCCCCAGGCGATCACGGCCAGCAGCATCAGCGCCCACACCTTGTGGTCGTTGAAGCCGTCGCCGATCAGGCCGGTCCAGAAGCCGTGGGGCCACAGGTCGGGGTAGGAGATCACCGCGATGAGGTTGTAGACGAACAGGAACAGCGCGGTCAGCCGGCCGGCGAGGCCGACGACCAGCAGCCACGGCGCGATCAGTTCGATCCAGGTGCCGAGGAAGGCGGCGACGTCGCTCGACAGCAGCGGCACGTGGTACTCGTTGGCGAACAGATACGAGGTGCCGCTGGGGTCCTCGAACTTGACCATGCCGGCGCGCCAGAACGCCAGTGCCACCCAGGCGCGAAACAGCAGCAGCGCCAGCGGACCGAGCTTGGTCAGTGCGGCGGCGAAGTCGTCGTAGAGATCGAAGCCGCGTTTCATCAGGGTGTTCATGCCGGACGTTCCCCCGTGTGAGTGAAAGCGACGATCAGGCTCTGATCGAGCAGGCTGCGCAGGCAGGCGGCCAGATCGAAATGCGCATCGGCGGCGAGCCCTTCGGCGTGCGCCGCATCGAGATCGCACCCGACCGCGAGCGCGGCGATGCAGGCGTGGCTCGCCGCATCCAGGGCCGCCATCGCCACCGCGCCGCCGTCGCGCCACAGCGCGACCCGCTCGCCGCGGCCATCGAGCTGCAGACGCCCGTCCCCGGGTGCGATGGCGTAGCGCCAGATCGTCAGCAGCGGATGCGCGCTGGCCAGCAGGCGCAGGCTCGGATGCAGGACCAGCCGCAGCGGCGATGCATCATCGAGCGCGGCCGCCAGCGTGGCGGGATCCAGCGCGGTGGCTGCGGCGGCCAGCGCGGCCTCCTGGCGCAGCCATTCCAGGCGTGCCACGTCGGGCAGATAGGCGAGTGCCGCAGCCTCCGGCATCGTGGCAAGAAAATCCGCGAAGGCGCCGCCGAAGGCCTGCAGGTTGCCGCGCGTCGAAGGGTGTTGCAGCCGATAGCGAGCCGCCGCAGCCTCGAAGAAGTCCTCGCCGACCAGCGCCCGTACCGCGGGATAGGTTCCGCGCAGGGTGTCGATCTGCGTGCCGGCGATGGCGTTGGCATACACCTGCAGCCGTGCCGATGGCGAGAGGCCCGCGCCGGCCACCCAGTGCACGGCATCGCCGCCGCGACTGAGCACGGCGTCGGCGAAGCCGCGTTGCAGCTCACGCAGCGCGGGTGCGGCGGACATCGAGCAGAGCCTCGGCGCGGCCGGCTTCGGCCAGCAGCACTTCGAGTTCGGGAAGGTCCTGGTCCCATTCGATCAGGGTGGGCACGGGACCGAACCGGTCCAGCGCCTCGGCGTAGAGCGCCCAGACCTCGGCATCCACCGGTCGGCTGTGGCTGTCGATCAGCAGCGGTACGGCGAGGTCGTTCTTGCGCGTGAATCCGGCCAGATGGATCTCGCGCACCGCCGCACGCGGCATCGCGCGCAGGTAGGCGTGCGCATCGAAGCCGTGGTTGACGCTGTTGACGTAGACGTTGTTGACGTCGAGCAGCAGGCCGCAGCCGGCGCGACGCACCAGCTCGGCGACGAATTCCCATTCGGTCATCTCGGCGTGCCGGAAGGTGAGGTAGCTGGAGACGTTCTCGACCAGGAACTCGCGACCCAGCGCGTCCTGCACCTGCTGCACGCGCGTCACCATCAGGTCCAGCGCCTCGGCCGTGAACGGCAGCGGCAGCAGGTCGTTGAGGTGAGTGCCGCCGATCGCGCCCCAGCAGATGTGGTCGGAGACCAGGCCCGGCTGGTAGCGCCGCACCAGCGCGCGCAGCGTCGTCAGATGCTCGCCGTCGAGCGCATCGGCCGAGCCCAGCGACAGGCCGACGCCGTGCAGGCTCAGCGGATAGTCGGCGCGCACGCGTTCGAGCGCGTCATGGATCGCGCCGCCGGCGCCGAAGAAATTCTCGCTGTGCATCTCGAACCACGGCACGCGCGGGCGCTCGGCGAGCACCCGCGGCATGTGGGGCGCACGCAGGCCGATCCCGGCGGCTGCCGGGATCGGCCGCGTCGCGAGCGGACTCGCGTCGTGCATCGCGGCGCCGCTCAGCTCTTCTGCGCCGGCTCGGTCTTGCCGCCGTCGATCTTTTCGCACAGGCCCTTGGGCACGGCGACGAAGGCGTTGGGATCGCGGGCCTTGGTGTCCTGGCCGGCGCAGGAATGACCAGGCGACTGGCAGTCGTTCTTGTGCGCGGCGTTGATGCCGTAGCACTTCTCGACCGCCATCTTGTCGGCGGCGTGCGCCGGTGTGGTGGAAGCAAGGCCGAGCGCGCTTACGGCGATGGCGCTGAACAGGGCGTTCTTGAGCAGGTTCTGTGCATTCATGGATCGGTCTCCGCAGGTGACCGGGTTCGTCCCGGCACTGATCAAGACCCGGGCGGGTGCGAAAACCTTTCAGAATTTCTGGCGACGGCGCAACGACTGCGACGCGTGCCGACGTCCGCGGGAATCAGGTGCATGTCGGCGCTCTCGATTTCGATCGCGCGACGCGGAATGGGTAACCGGCGCACGCTCCAGAAATAGAAGCGGTTGGCCTGGCTGACTTCGATGTGGTCGATCACCGCGCTGTCCGACATCTGCTGCCAGCCCAGCGCGAGATACGCTGGGTAGCCCGGATGGAGCCCCATCGGGGCTGAATCCGGGGCTCGCTGCAGCCTCATTCCCGGATTCCGCTGCGCTGCATCCGGGCTACGCGATTTCAGCATCTTGATCGCGAACGGGTATCAGGCAAAGTCGGCGGTCAGTGCGGCGCGCGTGTCGGGGGCCAGTTCGATGCGCGCGTCATAGCCGGGATGATCGACCGCCAGCGTCACTGCCGCGCCGCTCTTCCACGCGGTGATCATCGCCGGGCTCAGCTCGAAGCGCAGGAAATGCACCGCCGACGTCTTGCTGTCGTTGCTGCGTTCGAGATCCTCGTCGGCGATCGCGGTGACCGCGGCGTGGCCGGCGACGCGCAGCAGGATCACGTCCTCGATGCCGCGCAGCGCCGACAGCGCGCGCTGGCGCTCGTCGATGTCGGGGTACTCGATCAGCAGGGTGGCCTTGAGATTGTGGCCGTCCGGGATCAGCGGGTTGTAGGCCTCGAGTTCGTCGGCGATGCCCTCGGGTTCGAAGATGCGCTCGACGCGCAGCATTTCCTGGATCTGGTACTGGATGGTCAGGCGATCCTCGAACAGCAGCGTCATGTGCTCGCCGAGGTGCACCGAGCGGCGCTTCTTGTGCGTCATCACACGGGCACGGAAATCCTTGCGCTGGCGCGCATAGGACTCGAGGGTCAGCAACTGGTCGTGGGAGAGTTTGTGCATGGCTGACTCCGCGGACTGTGCGGCCCGCACGGGAAAAATCAATCCGGACCGGCCGGCCGGCCGCGTCCGCATACCTTCACTCCAGCCACTTCCCCGGCCAGAGCGGCGATGTCTCATACCCAGTTGCGTTCAATCGCTGCGCTGGGTAGCCCGGATGAAGCCCCATCGGAGCGGAATCCGGGGCTTGATGCAGCCTGATTCCCGGATTCCGCTGCGCTGCATCCGGGCTACGCGGTTTTCGTGTCTTGATCGCGAACGGGTATCAGATGCCGTAGGCCTTGCGCAGCAGGCTCAGCGGATGCTCGGCGACGGGCGCATCGCCGAGACCGTGGGCGATGTGCGCGCCGGCCATCGGGCAGTCGCTGGTGAAGTGCGCGGGCTCTTCCTGGCGCACGCGCGCTTCCACCGGCTTGGCGATCTTGCGCGAGATCGGATAGGTCGCGGTCTTGACGCCGTAGGTGCCGTCGTGGCCCGAACAGCGCTCGATGGTGGCGATCTCGGTGTCCGGGATCAGCGCCAGGATCTCGCGCGTCTTCGGGCCGATGTTCTGTACGCGCTGGTGGCAGGCCGCCTGCCAGGCGACCTTGCCCAGCGGATGGCGGAAATCGGTGCGCAACCTGCCGGCGCGGTGGCGCTCCATCAGGTACTCGAACGGATCGAAGAAGTGCTTTTTGACCCGCTGCACGTCGGCGTCGTCGGGGAACATCAGCGGCAGCTCCTGCTTGAACATCAGCACGCAGGAGGGGATCGCGGCGGTGAGGTCGTAACCTTCGCGCACCGCGGCGGCCAGGACGGGGATGTTCTGCTCTTTGTACTTCGCCACGCTGTCGAGGTCGCCCAGCTCCAGCTTGGGCATGCCGCAGCAGACCTCGCGCGCGACCAGCCTGCTGGGGACGCCATTGTGTTCCAGCACGGCGTGCAGATCCTCGACCACGCCGGGCTCGGACACGTTGCAGTAGCAGGTGGCGAAGATCGCCAGCTTGCCGCGCGTACGCCCGGCAGGTTCCGCGCTGCCGGTCGCGGCGGCGCGCTTGAGCCGCTTGCGCGCGGTCGCGCTGTGGTAGGTCGGCACACGCGCGTCGGGATGCACGCCCAGCGTCTTGTCGAGCAGCCTGCGCGCGGTGGCGTTGCGGTTGGCCGCGTTGACCACCTCGACGACGACCGGGATCGACGCGAACCGCCCCACTGCGGTGGTGCTGGACAGCACCCTGGCCTTGAACGATGCGCCCTCGGCGCGAAAGTGCTGCGCCTTGGCGCGCAGCATCAGGTGCGGGAAGTCCACGTTCCACGCATGCGGCGGCACATACGGGCACTTGGTCTGATAGCACAGGTCGCACAGGTAGCAGTGCTCGACGACCTTGGCGTAGTCGGACTTGGCGACGCCGTCGACCTCCATGGTGCTGGATTCGTCGATCAGGTCGAACAGGGTCGGGAAGGCATGGCACAGGCTGACGCAGCGGCGGCAGCCGTGACAGATGTCGAACACGCGCTCGAGTTCGCTCTCCAGCGCTTCCTGGTCGTAGAAACCCGGCTCGGTCCAGCCCAGCGGGTGGCGCGTCGGCGCTTCCAGATTGCCCTCGCGGGACAGCGTGCGGGTGTCTGCCATGGTGCCATTCCTTGCGTGCAACGGGCCGCCACGGCGTCACCGTGGGGGTGCGGCAGGCCGCGCGAGCAGGCGCGCGGCCCGGCGCGATTTACTTGATCTCGTCCAGTGCGCGCTGGAAGCGGTTGGCGTGCGAGCGCTCGGCCTTGGCCAGCGTCTCGAACCAGTCGGCGATCTCGTCGAAGCCTTCGCTGCGCGCGGCCTTGGCCATGCCCGGGTACATGTCGGTGTACTCGTGGGTCTCGCCGGCGATCGCGCTCTTGAGGTTGTCGTTGGTGGCGCCGAACGGCAGGCCGGTGGCCGGATCGCCGCACTGCTCGAGGTACTCGAGATGGCCGTGGGCATGGCCGGTCTCGCCCTCGGCGGTGGAGCGGAACACCGCGGCGACATCGTTGTAGCCCTCGACGTCGGCCTTCTGTGCGAAGTACAGATAGCGGCGGTTGGCCTGCGACTCGCCGGCGAACGCGTACTTCAGGTTTTCTTCGGTCTTGGAGCCCTTGAGCTTGCTCATGGTGTCACCTCGTGGCGGCGGCTGGGGGTGGTCCTGATCGACGCGGTCGATCAAGCCCGTGGAATGTAACGCCGCGGTGGCGGAGTGGGAAATCAACTCCGGCAATGGCTGCGATAGCGTCTGTCTATGTCGCTGTCCGCCGCGTCCGCCGCGGGCGCGGCGCTTCGGCGTCGACG
>JAJYMF010000376.1 GCA_021787175.1 Pseudomonadota bacterium
GACCGTGGCGGCCTACCAGAGCAGCAGCGGTCGCGGCGTGCAGCTGCTGGTGCGCGATCTCGAGGAGGAGCGCCGCGCCGAGAACGAACGCATCGAGCGCGAGTCGTTCTTCCGCCTGTCCGCCGACGGCTTCTGCATCCTCGACGGCGAGCTGCGCATCCGCCAGGCCAACGCCGCGCTGGCGCGGCAGCTGGACTGCACGCCGGACGCCCTGAGCGGACGCGCGCTGGAGGACTTTGTCGAGACGCACGCCTGCGCCCACACCCGGGCCGCGCTGCAGGCGCTGGCGATCGGCGAAGCCCTGATCGGCCGCGAGTGCGCCACCGCCAACGGCGCGCTGTGGCTGGAATGGAGCTTCGCGCGGGCGCGCGCCGACGCCTGGTTCGCGGTCGTGCGCGACATCAGCCGCCAGCACCGCGCCGAGGTGCAGGCGCGTCTGCTGCAGCGCGCCGTCGAGGCGGCGCAGAACGGCATCCTGGTCACCGACGCGCGGCAGCCGGATCAGCCGCTGGTCTACGCCAACCCCGCGTTCAGCGCCATCACCGGCTATGCGCTGGACGAGGCGCTGGGCCGCAATTGCCGGTTCCTGCACGGCGACGATCGCGACCAGCCGGGGCTCGCCGCGCTGCGTGCGGCGCTGGTCGACGGCCGCGAGGCCAGCGTGGTGCTGCGCAACTATCGCCGTGACGGCAGCCTGTTCTGGAACGAGCTGTTCGTGGCACCGGTACGCGACGACAGCGGACGGCTGACCCACTTCGTCGGCATACAGCAGGACATCACCGAGGCGCGACACAACGAGGAGCGGCTGGCGTTCCAGGCGCTGCACGACGATCTCACCGGCCTGCCCAACCGCCGCTCCCTCCTGACGCGCCTGCGCGCGCTGCCGGCCGTTCCGGGCATCGCCCTGCTGCTGATCGACATTGACCAGTTCAAGCTGATCAACGACACGCTGGGCCACGCCTTCGGCGACGACGTGCTGCGCGCGCTGGCGGTGCGGCTGCGCGGGGCGCTGCCGGACAAGGCGCTGCTGGCGCGCTTCGGCGGCGACGAGTTCGTGATCGCCGTGCCGCGCGAGCAGGAGGCCTCGGTGCAGCAGACGCTGGCCGCGGTGCTGGTCGCCGTGCGCGAGCCGCTGGAGGTGCACGGCATGGTCCAGCACCTGACGCCCAGCATCGGCGTGGCGCTGGCGCCCGAGCACGGCCACGACCCCGAGACCCTGGTGCGCAATGCCGACGCCGCGATGTACGAGGCCAAGAAGCAGGGCCGCAACGCGATCATGTTCTATTCCGAACCGATGCACGCAGCGGTGCGCACGCGCCTCGACGCGGTGTCGCGCCTGCGCAATGCCGATCTCGGCAACGAACTGGCGCTGCACTATCAGACCATGCACGACGGCCGCGACGGCAGCATCTTCGGCGTCGAACTGCTGCTGCGCTGGCCGCACGGCCCGCAGGAGCTGCGCAGTCCCGACGCGCTGGTGCCGGTGCTGGAGGAAACCGGCCTGATCCTGCCGGTGGGCCGCTGGGTGCTGGACCAGGCCTGCCGCCGCCAGCGCATGCTGCAGGGACTGGGCGCGCAGGGCTGCCGCGTGGCGGTCAACGTGTCGGCGCTGCAGATCGTGCACGGCACGCTGGTCGAGGACGTGCAGGCAGCGCTGGCGGCGCACGACGCCGACCCGGCGCTGCTCGAACTGGAACTGACCGAGAGCGCGCTGATGGCCGATCCGCGCGCGGCCGAGCAGACCATGTGGCGGCTGAAACGGCTGGGCGTCAGCCTGGCAATCGACGACTTCGGCACCGGCTATTCCAGCCTCGCCTACCTCAAGCGCCTGCCGGTCGACAAGCTGAAGATCGACCGCTCGTTCGTGCGCGACGTGCTCGACGACGACGACGACGCGCTGATCTGCGGCTCGATCATTTCGCTGGCGCACGGCCTCGGTCTGACCGTGGTCGCCGAGGGCGTCGAGACCGAAGCGCAGCGGCAGTGGCTGGCCACGCGCGGCTGCGACGCCATGCAGGGCTATCTGTTCACGCGGCCGCAGGCGTTCGCCGACGCCGTGGCGTGAACGCCGGCGCAGGCATCGGCCGCGCGATCCCGTACACCATGATGGCCACACACGCCGCAGGAGCTGTGCCGCTCATGCCAGGTAGCGATCCGGATACGAAAACCGCATAGCCCGGACGCAGCGCAGCGGAATCCGGGAAGGGTGCTTCATCGAGCCCCGGATTCCTTCCGCCCCCATGGGGCTGCATCCGGGCTGCCCCGCATATCGATTGAACGCAACGGGGGCTCAGTCGCCGGGTTCGGGATCGGCCTCGCCCTCGGGCAACGCCGCGTCGCCCAGCAGGGCCCGGCTGTCTTCCGGCAGCAGCGATTCGACCTCGCGCAGCTTGCGCTCGATCGCGCGCGTGCGTCTGCCGGTGGCATCGATCTGGCCGCTGGCCTCGTCGAGCTTCTTCTTGACCTTGTCGAGCACGCCGCCGAACTTGCCGAACTCGGTCTTGACCGCGCCGAGCAGCTGCCAGACCTCGCCCGAGCGCTGCTGGATCGCCAGCGTGCGAAAGCCCATCTGCAGGCTGTTGAGCAGCGCGTTGAGCGTGGTCGGACCGGCGACGGTGACGCGATGTTCGCGCTGCAGCGCCTCGAACAGGCCGGGCCGGCGCAGCGCCTCGGCGTACAGGCCCTCGGTGGGCAGGAACAGGATCGCGAAGTCGGTGGTGTGCGGCGGCGCGATGTACTTGCCGCGGATGGCGCGCGCCTCGTCGCGCAGGCGCCGCTCGAGCGCCGTGGCCGCGGCGGCGACGCCCTCGGCGTCGGCGCGATCCTGGGCGTCGAGCAGGCGCTCGTAGTCCTCGCGCGGGAACTTGGCGTCGATCGGCAACCACACCGGTGCGTCGCTGGTGGCGCCCGGCAGACGGATCGCGAACTCGACGCGATCGCCGCCGCCGGGCACCGGCGCGAAGTTGCTGGCGTACTGCTCCGGCGTCAGCACCTGCTCCAGCAGCATGCCCAATTGCACCTCGCCGAAGATGCCGCGCGTCTTGACGTTGCCCAGCACGCGCTTGAGGTCGCCGACACCGGTGGCCAGGCTCTGCATCTCGCCGAGGCCCTTGTAGACCTTCTCCAGCTGGTCGGAGACCTGCCGGAACGACTGCCCCAGCCGTGCCTCCAGCGTCGACTGCAGCTTCTCGTCCACGGTCGCGCGCATCTGCTCGAGCCTGGCGGCGTTGTCGTGCTGGATCGCCGCCAGCTTCTCCTCCAGCGTCGCGCGCATCGCCGTCAGGCGCTGCTCGTTGGCGACCGCCAGCGCGCCGAGGCGCTGTTCCAGCACGCCGCCGAACGCCTGCAGCGTCTGCGTGCCCTCTTCGCGCGTCTTGCGCGCGTCGTCGAGCAGCGCCTGGCGCAAGCCGTCGAGGCGCTGATCGGTGCGCTGGGTGAACTGGCTCAGCGCGCGGGTCTGCTCCTCGCGCGCGCCGCGCTGCTCCTCGCGCAGGGCGCGTTCGAGCCGCTCGCTGGCGGCCTGCAACGCCTCCAGTCGTACCGCCAGCGCGGGGTCGCCGCGGTCACGCGCGCGCAGCAGCAGCGCCAGCAGCCCCAGGGCGATGCCCAGCGCGATCAGGATCAGGACCAGCAGGAGCTCGGTCATCGATAGCGGCGCCACAGACGATGCGCGCAGTGTAGCCGCGGGCGTCGCAGCGGCTGCGATACCGGAATGCCATCAAAAGCGCGGCGGCTCGATCCCGGAGCCGCCGCGGTCGCCGCGCGCCTAGGCGCACGCTTTTTCGGCAGCGATCAGTGGCCGATGCGGTGGCTGTTGCCGTTGAGGCGCTTGTTGAGGTTGGCCTGCTGCCGCTTGGTGATGTAGCCGCCGTTCTTGCCGGCGAGGTACTGCTCGCGTCCGGCGATGCGCGCGTCGTTGGCACGCAGGCGATGCGCCTGGGCGTGGGTCAGCTCGCCTTCGCGCACCTGCCGGGTGATGCGGCGGTTCTGCAGCTGCGTGCGATCCAGCACCTGGTCGCGACGCGGGTGATGGTTCTCGAAGCGATGATCGCGGCCGTCGCCGGCCATGCTCGGGGCGGCAGCGGCCAGCGCGGTCAGGCCGATCAGCAGCAGGCTGGTGGTGCGGGGTGAAAGGCGCATGGGAAGAACTCCTGGGTGAACCGGAAACCGTCCGGTGAGCAGAAAAACGCCCGGCGGCGCCGGCGGTTGACCGCCGCATCGCGGCGGTCGCCGTGCGTTCAGGCGGGTCGCGTGCGCCCGGGCTCAGCGGACGGTGGCGAAAACCGCCTTCAGATAGCGGCTCTCCGGCACGTGCAGCTGGAACGGATGATCCGGACCCGCGCCACCGACGTGCAGCACGGTCAACTCGCGGCCGGCGGCGAAGGCGGCGCGGCGCAGGGTGTCGAGAAAGGTCGGCTCGTCGACCAGCCCGGTGCAGGAGCAGCTCAGGAACAGCCCGCCCGGCGCCACCACCTCGAGCGCCAGGCGGTTCATCGCGTGATAGGTGCGCAGCGCCTGCGGCAGGCGCTCGCGGTCGCGGGTCAGCTTGGCCGGATCCAGCACCACCGCGTCCCAGCGCTCGCCGCGCGCGCGCGCCGCCTCCAGCCACGGGAACAGGTCGGCGGCCTCGAAGCGCACGTCGAGGCCGTTGAGCACGGCGTTGGCGCGCGCCAGTTCGAGGATGCCGGGATCGAGATCGACGCCGGTCACCGCCTGCGCGCCGCCGGCCGCCGCGGCCAGCGCGAAGCCGCCGGAGTTGCAGCACAGGTCGAGCACGCGCACGCCGCGCGCCAGGCCGCCGAAGCGCTGCCGGTTGTCGCGCTGATCGACGAAGAAACCCGTCTTGTGGCGGCTGCCGGGGGTGACGTGGAAGCGCAGCCCGTGCTCGCGCACGATCACCGGCTCCGGCGCCGGCGGCGCGGCGCAGTCGAAGCTCTCCTGCTTCTGCACGTGCGCCTCGGCGTAGGCGTAGAGGCGGCAGCCGGGAAACAGCGCGCCCAGCGCGGCGTCGATGGCGTGGCGCAGCCGCCACATGCCGGCGGCGAAGTACTCGACCACCAGCAGGTCGGCGTAGCGGTCGACCACCAGCCCGGAGAGGCCGTCGCCCTCGCTGTGCACCACGCGCCAGGCGTCGCCGGCGGCATCGAGATGCAGCCGGTCGCGGCGCAGCGCGACGGCCGCGGCGATGCGGCGCGCGATCCAGCCGGCATCGATCGCCTCGGCGGGATCGCGCGTCAGCACGCGCAGGCCGATGCGCGCGTGGCCGTTCCAGAAGCCGCGCGCCAGAAAGGCGTCGCGGCCGTCGACCAGATCGACCACGGTGCCGGGCTTCAGCGGCGTCTCGCTGTGCAGCGCACGCCGGTACAGCCAAGGATGCGGCGACAGGCGCTCGGCGGCGAGACGCACCTGCGGATACGGGGTGGCGGACATCGGCCGATTGTAGGCGCGCGCCGCGCGCGGGCCGCTCAGCGCCGCGCCAGGCGCAGCAGCAGGAACGCGATCACGGCGATGAAGTTGATGCCGAGAAACCAGCCATGGCCCTCGCCCAGGCGCAGCATCCACTCGGCGCTGGGCAGCCGGTAACCGAAGCTCCAGCCACTGCCGAGGCGCACGACCAGACCCGCGGTGGCGCCGACATTCCAGCCGTAGGTCACGAACGGCGTGGCCAGGATCGGAATCTGCGCCAGCTGCACCCACGACGACCAGCGCCAGCCGCGCTCGTCGCCCTCGAGCAGCTTGACTCCGGCGGCCAGCGCCAGCGCGAACGCCAGCGCGCCGAGCAGCATCAGCGCGAACGCCAGCGGCGCGCGCAGCTCGAAGGCCCGCGCCGCATAGATGCACAGGCCGAACAGGCCGCCGGCGATTTCGAGGATGCCGATCAGGCGGGCGATCAGGGTTTTCATGGCGGGTGTCCGGTGGCGGCGGGCGGGGCGAGGCCGCGATCATAGCCGCAGGCCAGTGCGATCGCCGCTCAATCCTCCAGCGCCTGCGCGGCGGCGGCGAGGTCGTCCAGATGCTCGTCCCACCAGCGCGCCTCGGCGGCGAACGGAAACGCCGCGGGAAAGGCCGGATCGTGCCAGCGCGCGGCAATCCAGCCGGCGTGGTGCACCTGGCGCATCGCGCGCAGCGCCGGCACCAGCGCCAGCTCGCGGCGGTCGAAGTCGCCGAACTCGGCATAACCCTCCAGCAGCAGCTCCATCGCGGTCGCGTCGTGGGCCAGCATCCACAGGTCCTGCACCGCCGGGCCCATGCGCGCATCGTCGAGATCGACGAAATGCGGACCGGCGTCGGTCCACAGTACGTTCCCGGGATGGCAATCGCCGTGCAGGCGCAGATGGCGCAGCGGTCCCAGCGCGATCTCGCGCGCGGCGATCGCGGCGTCGAGGCGGGCGATCGCGGCACGGTAGCGCTCGCGCCGATCCGCCGGCAGCAGGCCGGAGTCCAGCACCGCGCGCGCCGGCGCGGCGACCAGGGCGGCGCGATCGAGCACGCCGCGATGGCGAAACGGCGCGCGGCCGCCGACGCCGTGCAGACGCGCGATCAATCGGCCCATCCACCGCAGCGGATCGGCCGACTCCAGCTCCGGCGCCCGCCCGCCGCGGCGCGGGAACAGCGCGTAGCGGAAGCCGGCGTGGCGAAGCAGGGTGTGCCCGGCGAACGCCAGCGGCGCCACCACCGGCAGTTCGGCGGCGGCCAGCTCCAGCGTGAACGCATGCTCCTCGCCGATGGCGGCGTCGCTCCAGCGCGCCGGGCGGTAGAACTTGGCGACGATGAACGAGCCGTCCTCGAGGCCGACCTGGTAGACGCGGTTCTCGTAGCTGTTGAGCGCCAGCAGGCGGCCGTCCGGCGCCAGGCCGGCGGCGGCGATCGCATCGAGCACGCGCTCGGGATGCAGGCCCGCGTAGGGCTGCGCGGAATCGCTCATGCGGCGCCGCCGGTCATGGGCCGGCGGCGGGCGTCTGCGGGACGATCGCGCAGGTCAGCCGCGACACGCACACCAGCCGGCCGGGGGCGTCCACGATGCGGATCTCCCACACCTGCGTGCTGCGGCCGACGTGCAGCGGCCGCGCGGTGCCGGTCACCGTGCCGTCGCGCACCGCGCGCAGATGATTGGCGTTGATCTCCAGCCCCACCGCGACCTCGCGCCCCGGTGTGCAGCACAGGTTGGCCGCGAGGCTGCCCAGCGTTTCGGCCAGCGCCACCGAGGCGCCGCCGTGCAGCAGGCCGAAGGGCTGGTGCGTGCGCGCATCCACCGGCAGCGTGCCCTGCACGAAATCGTCGAGATCGGAAGTGATGCGGATGCCCAGCGGCACGGCCAGGGTGTTGGCGTTCCAGGCGTTGACGCGGTCGAGATCCGTGTCCTGCTTCCACATCGGCATGGCGGCGTTCCGCGAGGGTCGAGACTCCATTATGAGCGCCGTACCGCGACGCTGTCGGCCGGCGCGCCGCATCGGCGACAATGCGCCGGTGCCGCCACCTGCCCCCACCATCCGCACGGTCACTCTCGACGCCAGCGGCAAGCGCTTTCCGGTCCGGCCCGGCGAGACCGTGCTGGCCGCGGCGCAGCGCGCCGGACTGGCGCTGCCGTATTCGTGCCGCGCCGGCGTCTGCGGCAGCTGCAAGGCGACCCTGCTGGCCGGCGTCGTGCATTACCCGCACCGCCCGCCGGCCGCGCTCAGCGCCGACGAGCAGGCGCATCACGCGATGCTGATCTGCCAGGCGGTGCCGCGCAGCGACCTGCGGATCGCCGCGCGCGAGGTGATCTCGGCCGAGGATCTGCCGCGGCGGCGGCTGACCGCGGTCGTCAGCGCCAAGACACCGCTGGCGCCGGACGTGATCGCGCTGCGGCTGGCGATCGCGCACGCGCCCCCGCTGCGCTGGCTGGCGGGACAGTACGTCGACGTGCTGCTCGCCGACGGCGGCCGTCGCGCGTTTTCGATCGCGCATGCGCCGCACCGCGGGCCCGAACTCGAACTGCACCTGCGCCGCGTCGCCGGCGGCGGTTTCACGTCCTACGCCTTCGACACCCTTGCGCCGGGGATGACGCTGCAGCTGGAAGGCCCGCTGGGCACCTTCGTGCCGCGTGAGGACTCCGAGCGCCCGCTGCTGTTCGTCGCCGGCGGCACCGGCTTCGCGCCGGTGAAGGCGCTGATCGAGCATTTTTTGCACCTGGGCACGCGCCGGCCGATCGCGCTGTACTGGGGCGCGCGCAGCGTCGAGGAGCTGTATCTGCGCGAACTGCCGGCGCAGTGGGCCGCCGCACACCCCGGCCTGCGCTTCGTGCCGGTGCTGTCGGCCGCTGCCGATGCGCACGGCCTGCGCACCGGCCTGGTGCACGAGGCGGTGCTGGCCGACCTGCAGGACCTTGCCGAGATGGACGTCTATATGGCCGGACCGCCGGCGCTGATCGAAGCCGCGCGCCGCGCCTTCACCGCCGCCGGCCTGCCCGAATCACAGTTGTTCTACGACTCGTTCGAGTACGCGCCCGAGGTGCTCGACCGCATCCTGCGCGGGCGCGCCGGCATCCACGGCCTGTGATCGGCGCCCTCTGATACCCGTTCGCGATCAAGACACGAAAACCGCATGCCCGGACGCAGCGCAGCGGAATCCGGGAATGAGGCTGCATCAAGCCCCGGATTCCGCCACCGGTGGGGCCTCATCCGGGCTATCCATCGTATCGATGGAACGCAACTGGGCATGACCAGTCCACGATGGACTCGTTCAGAGGTTCCCTACAGCCGCGCGCTGCCGGGGACCGGATCCAGCGCCGACTTGACGTCGTAGATCGCCGCTCGGGGTTTGCCCAGCGCGACCACGCCGGCGGTACCCAGCTCGCGGAACTGCCGATGCGCCACCGCCAGCACGATGGCGTCGTAGGCGCCGGGCTCGGGTTGCGCGATGGTCGCGATGCCGAGCTCGCGCAGGGCTTCGCCGGCGTCCGCCCAGGGATCGAACACATCCACCCGCGCCTGTGCGGCCTGCAACTCGTGGACGATGTCGACGACCTTGGTATTGCGCAGGTCCGGGCAGTCCTCCTTGAAGGTCAGCCCCAGCACCAGGATGCGGCTGTCGATCACGTGAATGCGCTGGCGCGCCATCAGCCGCAGCACCTGGTTGGCGACGTAGATGCCCATCTTGTCGTTGATGCGCCGCGCGGCCAGCATCAGCTCGGGGTGATAGCCCAGCGTGGTCGCCTTGTGCGTGAGGTAATACGGATCGACGCCGATGCAGTGGCCGCCGACCAGTCCGGGCTTGAACGGCAGGAAGTTCCACTTGCTGCCCGCCGCCGCGAGCACGTCGCGGGTGTCGATGCCCATGGTGTTGAAGATCATCGCCAGTTCGTTCATCAGCGCGATGTTGACGTCGCGCTGGGTGTTCTCGATCACCTTGGCCGCCTCGGCGACGCGGATCGAGGGCGCCTTGTGGGTACCGGCGGCGACGATGCGGCGGTACAGCGCATCGACGAAATCGGCGGTCGCGGGCGTGGAACCCGAGGTCACCTTGGTGATCGTGTCGAGACGGTGCTGGCGGTCGCCGGGGTTGATGCGCTCGGGGCTGTAGCCGCAGCAGAAATCGGCGTTGAAGCGCAGGCCGGAAACGCGCTCCAGCACCGGCACGCAGACCTCCTCGGTGGTCCCGGGATAGACCGTGGACTCGTACACCACCACGTCGCCGCGCTTGAGCACGCGACCGATGGTTTCGCTGGCGCGGATCAGCGGGGTCAGGTCGGGTCGCTGCGCCTCGTCGACCGGCGTCGGCACGGTGACGATGAAGACCGTGCAGGCGCGCAGGCCCTCGGCGTCGGTGCTGAAACTCAACCGCGCGGCGGCGGCCAGTTCGTCGGCCGAGGTCTCCAGCGTGCGGTCGCGGCCGGCGCGCAGCTCGGCCACGCGTCCGGCGTCGATGTCGAAACCGACGGTGTCGAAGTGCCGGCCGAACGCCGTCGCCAGCGGCAGGCCGACGTAGCCGAGGCCGACGATGCCGATGCGGGGGGAGTCGGGATGGGACATGGGCATTCGCAGACGGCCGCGGATGCGCGATCGTACCCGCCCGGCCGCCGCCGTGGGCAGGCCGAAGTCCGCGGCCGGCCTGCTAGCATCGCGACACCCAACCGGAGAGCGCCGATGAGCCTGATGCGATCGCTGCTGCGCCACAAGAGCATCGAGGCCCTGCAGGCCGAGCTGGGCACGCGCCGCGATTTCCGCCGCGTGCTGGGCCTGTGGCAGCTGACCGCGATCGGCATCGGCGGCATCATCGGCGTCGGCATCTTCGTGCTGGCCGGCCAGCAGGCGGCGGTCAACGCCGGGCCGGCGGTGGTGCTGAGCTTCATCGTCGCCGGCATCGGCAGCGCCGCGGCGGCGCTGTGCTACGCCGAGTTCGCCGGACTGATTCCGGTCACCGGCAGCGCCTACACCTACGGCTACGCGGTGCTGGGCGAGCTGGCCGCCTGGATCATCGGCTGGGACCTGCTGCTCGAATACGCGCTGATCGTCGGCGTGGTGGCGATCGGCTGGTCGGGTTATGCGCAGGCGCTGCTGGGCGCCGCCGGCATCGTGCTGCCGGTGTGGGCGCAGGGCAGCATCGGCAGCGGGCCGGGGCACGTGTTCAACGTGATCGCCGCGGCGGTGTCACTGCTGATCGCGCTGCTGCTGACGGTGCGCACCGAGTGGGGCGCGCGCTTCAACACCACCGTGGTCGCGATCAAGGTGATCGGCGTGGCGCTGGTGATCGGCGTCGGCGCGTTCTACGTCAACACCGCCCACTGGCATCCGTTCATTCCGCCGCGCGTGGTCGATTCCGCCGGCGTGGCGCACTTCGGCTGGCACGGCGTGCTGGCCGCGGCCAGCGTGGTGTTCTTCGCGGTGTTCGGCTACGACACCCTGACCACCGCCGCCGAGGAGGCCAGGAATCCGCAGCGCGACCTGCCGCGCGCGGTGCTGCTGTCGCTGGCGATCGCGATGGCGCTGTATCTGGCGGTGTCGCTGGTGCTGACCGGCATGGTCCCCTACGCCAGCCTCGACAACGCCGCACCGGTGGCCGGCGCGTTCCAGGCACTGGGCCTGCACTGGGTGATGATCGCGATCTCGGTGGCGGCGGTGGCCGGCATCACCAGCGTGCTGTTCGCCTTCATGCTGGCGGCGGCGCGCATCGCCTTCGCGCTGTCGCGCGACGGCCTGCTGCCGGGCTGGTTCGCGCGCGTGCATCCGCGCTACGGCACGCCCTACCGCCCGACCGTGATCCTCGGCGTGTTCACCGCGCTGGTCGCCGGCCTGCTGCCGATCGGCGAGGTCGCCGAGCTGATCAACATCGGCACGCTGATGGCGTTCATCATCATCTGCGCATCGGTGCTGGTCCTGCGCCTGCGCCGGCCCGAGCTGCCGCGCGCCTTCCGCGTGCCGGCGGTGTGGGCGGTGGCGCCGATCGGCATCGCGTTCTCGCTGCTGCTGATCGCCGGCCTGCCGTGGATCACCATGGAGCGCTTCGTGGTGTGGATGGTGATCGGACTGGCGGTCTATTTCTTCTACGGCATCCGCCACAGCCGGCTGGCGCGCGACTGATGCCGATTCGCGATCACGGCGCGAGAGTCGCGTAGCCCGGATGCAGCGCAGCGGAATCCGGGAACGAGGCTTCATGGAGCCCCGGATTGCGCCCCTGACGGGGCTCCATCCAGGCTACCGATCGTATCGGCGAAGCGCAACCGTGTAGGACACGTAACGTCAGGGGCCTTGCAGCGCCGCGATGGCGCGCACGCGGGCCTGACGCAGCGCCTCGCCCAGCGCCGGACCACTGAGCCCCTCGCGCATCACCTGCGCCGCGCTGACTGCGGCCGCAGCCGCGCGCATGCGCTGCAGCCACGCAGCCTGCGGATAGGCCTCCTCGGCGTGGCCGTTGCGGCCGCGCCGGTCCGCCTCGCACACCACCAGCAGTTGCGCAAAGCGCTCGGGCCGGCGCAGAGCATCGCTTTGCTCCAACAGATCCAGCACGGTGGCGGGCCGCAGCTGCAGCGCCTGGTGCACGCGCAGATGTTCGCGGCAGGCCAGCCGCGCCAGTTCGGCGTGTGCGTTGGGCACCTTCAGCCGCGCGCACAGCGCCGCCAGCGGCGCAAGGCCGGCGTGCTCGTGGCCGATGTGCCGCGGCAGGACGTCCGCGGGCGTCAGCGCCTTGCCGAGATCGTGGGTCAGCGCGGCGAACGCGACCTCGGCGTCGCCGGGCGCCAGCCGCGCCGCCTGGTCCAGCACCAGCTCGATGTGGAGGCCGGTGTCGATCTCGGGATGGAACTCCGCCCGCTGCGGCACCCCATACAGCGCGTCCACCTCGGGCAGCAGCACCGCCAGCGCCCCGCACCCGCGCAGCGTGCGCAGGAAGGCCGACGGCCGCGGCTCGGCCAGCGCACGCGCCATCTCCGCCCACACCCGCTCCGGGACCAGATGATCGACTTCGCCGGCGGTCACCATCGCCTGCATCAATGCCTGCGTCTCGTCGGCGACGCGAAAGCCCAGCGGTGCGTAGCGCGCGGCAAAGCGGGCCACCCGCAGCAGCCGCACCGGGTCCTCGACGAAGGCCGGCGAGACGTGGCGCAGCAGTCGCGCCTCGAGATCGCGCGCGCCGCCGTAGGGGTCGATCAGGCGCCCGTCGGCGTCCTCGGCCATCGCGTTGATGGTCAGATCGCGGCGCGCCAGATCCTGCTCCAGCGTCACCGCGGGATCGGCGCGGAACTCGAAGCCGTGATAACCGGGTGCGGTCTTGCGCTCGGTGCGCGCCAGCGCGTATTCCGCACTGGTCTCGGGGTGCAGGAACACCGGAAAATCGCGGCCGACCGGCTTGTAGCCCTGTGCCAGCAGCTCCTCGGGACGTGCGCCGACCACCACATAGTCGCGGTCGCCGCCGGCGCGGCCGAGCAGGCGGTCGCGCACCGCGCCGCCGACGAGATAGATGCGCATGCGTCGATTGTGCCACGCACCGCTGCGGCAACGCGGCGCTTGCCAGGCGAGTCGCCAGCGGTGACGCTGCGCGCATCTTCGAGAACGCTCATGCAGGCGATCACGCTCGGACCGTTGTTGCTGCCCATCACTCCGCTGCTGGCACTGGCCGCCTGGCTGCTGGCGGTATTCATCGCCGCGCGTCTGCGCCGCGGTGGCGCCGCGGATGCCGAGCCGGCGCTGTTCGCGCTGCTGCTGCTCGGCCTGCTGGCCGCACGCGCCGGTTTCGTGCTGGCGCACTGGGGCGTTTTCCGCGCCGCGCCGTGGACGATGCTGGACATTCGCGACCGCGGCTTCCTGCTGTCGGCCGGCATGGCGATCGTGGTTCCGGCGGCGGCGCTGCTGCTCTGGCGACGGCCGGCGCTGCGCCGGCCGCTGCTGGCCAGCACCGCTGCCGGCCTGCTGGCCTTCGTGCTGGCCAGCGGATTCGCCATTGCGCTGACGCCGCAGCGGCTGCCGCTGCCCGACCTCCGCCTGCAGACACTGGCCGGCCCGGCGCAGGCGCTGGCGATCGAGCGCGGCCGGCCGCTGGTGCTCAACCTGTGGGCCACCTGGTGCCCGCCCTGCCGGCGCGAACTGCCGCTGCTGATCGCCGCCGCGCAGCGCCAGCGCGGCGTACGCATCCTGCTGGTCGACCAGCAGGAGGATGCGGCGACGGTGCGTGACTACCTGGCCCGCGCCGGCCTCGACGCGCAGGCGGTGCGGCTGGATCCGCAGGGCGCGCTGGCCCACTACTACCGCGTGCCGGGGTATCCGACCACGCTGTTCATCGGCGCCGACGGCCGGTTGCGCGACGCCCACGTCGGCGAACTGTCCGCCGCCACCCTCGACGACCGCCTGCGCGCGTTGACCGCACCCGCGCGCTGAGCGCTGGATTCAGCGGCCGGCGCGCGCGCGCGCGGCGTCGTAACGCGCCTGCCGGCCGTGATCGTGCAGCAGCGCCGGCAGGGCCGGCAAAAACGGCCGGGCGCGGATGCCGAGCGCGGCGAGGCCGTCCTCGCGGCCCACCGAATCGAGCAGCAGCGAGAGAAAATTGTCGCGCGAGATCGGCTTGCCCGGCAGGAATTCGCCGAGCCGCGCCTGCACGCGGCCGAGCGCATCGGGCAGCGGCAGGATCAGCCGGTGCAGGCCCATCGCGTCGCGGACCGCGCGCACGATCTCGATCAGGGTCAGGGTTTCCGGACCGTACAGCTCGAAGGCGCGTCCCGTCGTGGCGCGATCGGCGACCGCGCGCGCGATCGCTTCGCTCACATCGGCGACCGCCACCGGCGCCAGCCGCGCCTGCGGCCGCGCCAGCGGCAGCACCGGCGCGATGCGCAGCAGCGCCGCGAAGCGCGAGACCAGACCGTCGCCGGGACCGAAGATCACCGAAGGCCGGTGGATCGTCCACGCCAGTCCCGACGCGCGCACCACGGCCTCGGCCTCGCCGCGCGTGATCAGATACTGCGAGCGCCCCTCGCCGGCGCGCAGCGAGCTCATCTGGTGCAGACGGCCGACGCCGGCCTCGCGGCAGGCGGCGACCAGGGTCGCGGTCAGATCGACGTGGGCGCGACGGAAGCGCGCGCCGCCGGTCTCGTTGAGGATGCCGACCAGATTGATCGCGGCGTCGGCGTCGCGCAGGTGCGCCGTCAGCGTCGCGCGATCGTAGGGATCGGCGTTGAGGATGCGCACCCGGGGCAGCACCGCCAGATCGCGGTGCCGCTCGCGGTTGCGCGACAGCAGGGTGATGGCGTGATCGTCGGCGGCCAGTCGCGGCACCAGATGGCTGCCGACGAAGCCGGTGCCGCCGAGGATCAGCAGGCGCTGCGGGCGAACGGGGCGATCGTTCATGGCGGAGGTCCGGGGTGCGGGATCAGGAGGCGTCGTTGCGCACGCGCAGGACGATCTTGCCGACGTGGCGGCCGGCTTCGAGCGTGCGATGCGCGGCGGCGGCTTCGGCCAACGCGAACACGGCGTGGATCTGCGGACGCACGCGACCGGTGTTGAGCAGCGGCCAGACCTTTTCGCGCAGCGCCGCGGCGATCGCGGCCTTGGCCGCGGGGCTCTGCGGGCGCAGGGTCGAGCCGGTCAGGGTCAGGCGCCTGCTCATCATCAGCGCCAGGTCCAGCGGCGCCTCGCGGCCGCGCTGGGTGGCGATCTGCACCAGCCGTCCGTCCGTCGCCAGCGCCTGCAGATTGCGCGGCAGGTAATCGCCGCCGACCATGTCCAGGATCACGTCGGCGCCGCGGCCGGCGGTGGCGGCACGCAGTCCGGCGACGAAATCCTCGTTGCGATAGTCGAAGCAGCGCTCGGCGCCGAGGCGCACGCAGGCGGCGCACTTGTCGGCGTCGCCGGCGGTGGCGAACACGCGCGCACCGAAGGTGCAGGCGAGCTGGATCGCGGTGGTGCCGATGCCGCTGGCGCCGCCGTGAACCAGAAAGGTCTCGCCGATGACCAGACGGCCGCGCTCGAACACGTTGGACCAGACCGTGAACAGCGTTTCCGGCAACGCCGCCGCCTGGATGAAATCGAGTCCACGCGGCCGCGGCAGGCACTGGCCGGCGGGCACCGCCACGAACTCGGCGTAACCGCCGCCGTTGCACAGCGCGCACACTTCGTCGCCGACGCGCCAGCCGGCGGTGCCGGGCCCGAGCGCGACGATGCGGCCGGACACCTCGAGGCCGGGCAGATCGGACGCACCCGGCGGCGGCGGATACAGACCCGCACGCTGCGCCAGGTCCGGGCGATTGACGCCGGCGGCACGCACCGCGATCAGCACCTCGCCGGCCCGCGGCTGCGGGCGCGGACGCTCGGCCACGCGCAGCACTTCGGGTCCGCCGGGCGCGCTGATTTCGACCGCGCGCATCGTCGGCGCGCTCATCGCGGCGCTCCGCGCGTCTTCGGCGCCGGCTGCGCCGATGCCGCGGCGGCCGGCGCGACGGACCCGTCGGCGATCGCGGTCGGACACAGCACCGCGCGACGCGCAGCCGCGCCGGCGGGCGGTGCGAACGGCGTGCCGATGCGCGGCATGCGCGCCGAGAGCGCCAGCGGCGCGCCGTGCAGGCGCCAGTCGTAGATCAGGCTGAAGGCCAGCACGCTCTCGACGTAGCCGCGCGTCTCGCGATAGGGAATGGTGGCGATGAACAGATCCGGCGCCAGCGTGCCGCGCGCGTCCAGCCAGCGCGCCACCGGCTGCGACCCGGCGTTGTAGGCCGCGCTGGCCAGCCACGGCGAGCCGTCGAAGCGTGCCGCCATGCGCGCCAGGTAGCGGATGCCGAGGGTGATGTTGGTGGTGGCGTGATCGAGATCGTCAGCCCCGCCGTAAGACAGGCCGTCGTCGTGCGCCAGTCGCGCCGCGGTTCCCGGCAGCAGCTGCATCAGGCCGCGTGCGTCGGCGCCCGACTGCGCATCGCTGACCCAGGCGCTCTCGGTGCGGATGATGGCGTAGGCCCAGGCCGGATCGATGCCCGCCGCGCGCGACTGCTGCAGCACCAGGTGACGGCGGCCGAGCGGAAAGCGCTGATCGTAGTAGCGCAGCGCGCGACCGTCGCTGAAGGCGACGATGGCGCGGTCGTACCAGCCGCGGCGGTAGGCGAGATCGGCCGCCCGCAGCCGCTGCGCGGCGTCGAGCCGCGGCCACGCCGCGTTCCACTCGCGCCGCGCCAGCGTCGGCTGGTCGAGCGCGAACCACTCGAACGCGCGCGCCAGTCCGGGATCGTCCAGCGCCGATTCGGCCTGCACGTCGTCGACGCCCGGTCGCAATGGACACAAAGCGTAGGGCTGATCCAGCCAGTCGGCGGCGAGAAAACCGTAGAACGTCGGCTTGCGCGCCAGTGCCGCGAACTGCGCCTGTGCCTGCGCCGGATGATCCAGTTTGGCCAGCGCCCGCGCGCGCCAGTACTGCCACTCGGCCTGCTGCTGCTGATCGGGATCGAGCGCATCCAGCGCCGCCAGCACCGCGGACCAGTTCTCGCGCGCCAGCGCCACCCGTACACGCCATTCGCGCGTCACCGGCGTCTGCGCCGCATCCGGCAGCGCGACCAATGCCGCCAGTGCCCCGTTCTCGTAGTCGGTGGCGCGATACAGCGCCAGCGCGGCCGCCACCTGATCGCGCTGCCCGCTGTCGAAGGCGAAGCGCGCAGTCAGCCGTTTCCACGCCGCCTCCGCCGCGTCGTCATCGCGGATCGCCAGCCGGCGCACGGCCAGCACCACCGCGGCCCGCGCACGCGGGCCATCGGCCCAGCCCGTCGCCTGGGTCAGCGCGGCCTGCGGATCGCCGAGCGCCAGTTGCAGCCGCGCGGCGGCCGTGCGGTCCTCGGCACCCGTCAGATACTTCGCCGTCGCGGCCAGCGTTTCGGCGCGACCCGCCGCCACGGCACGATCGATGCGCTGCCACAGCCGCGCCGGCGTCAGCAGCCCCGCTTGCGCGGCCAGATCGAGCGCGCCCGCGCAAGCCGCCGGCAGGCTCGGCTGATCCCACAGCGCCGCCAGATCGCGCTCGAAATCCAGTCTGGCGCCGGCGGCCCAGCGTGCCTCGATGTCACGACAGGCCAGGGTGTCGCCCAGCCCCGGGTGATAGAACGCGCGGAAGGTGGTCCAGTCACTGCGCTGCGCCAGCAGCAGGAGATAGTCGCGGCGCAGATCGCGCGCCGGGATCAGGCCGGGGTAGCGATCGAGATAGTCCTGCACCTGCGCCGCGCTGGCGTTCCCGAGATCGTGCTCGAGCGCCGCCGCCGGAAGGTAGGGATACAGCGGATAGTCGTCGAGCCCCGGCGCCAGTGTCTTCCAGCCGGGATCCCCCTGCTGCGCGGCCGCCCAGGCGGCACGGAAGGTCTCGCGCTGGCTGCCGCGGTCCACGGCATGCGCCACGCTGCCCCATGCCAGAAGCACGGCGACGGCGACAGCGAGCGCCGCATGACCCCGGCGCAACGGGCGGCTTGGCATACTTCGCTCCTTGTGCGTTCCCATTCTAGCGGAGCGCGCCGGCGCACCCGTGGAGACCGCATGCTGTTCGACTTCGCGCTGTATCTGGCCGTGGGCACCGTGGCCGGGCTGCTGGCCGGACTGCTCGGCATCGGCGGCGGCCTGCTGGTGGTGGCCGCACTCAGCTTCACCCTGCCCACCCTGGGCGTGCCGGCAGCGCGGGTGATGCACGTGGCGGTGGCGACGTCGCTGGCCAGCATCGTGCTGACCGCGATCGCCTCGACGCGCGCGCACTGGCGGCGCGGTTCGGTGTTGCCGCGTACATTGGCGTGGCTGACTCCGGGACTGGTGGCCGGCGGGCTGGCCGGCGCCGCGGTCGCCGGCCGGCTGCCGGGCACGGCGCTGCGCATCGGCGTGGCGGCGTTCTGCGCGTTCAGTGCGTGGCGGATGGCGTTCGGCGCTGACGTCGGCGCCGAGCACGAGCACGAGCCGCGGTCGCCGTGGCTGCTGGCCGCAGGCACCGGCATCGGCGCGCTGTCGGCGCTGGTCGGCATCGGCGGCGGCACGCTGACGGTGCCGCTGCTGGTGGCGCTGAAGGCGCGCCCGGTGCGCGCGGTCGGCACCAGCGCCGCCTGCGGGCTGGTGATCGCGCTGGCCAGCGCGGCGGGCTATGCGCGCGGCGGCCACGACGCCCAGGGGCTGCCGGCGGGCTCGCTCGGCTACATCTATGTACCGGCGGCGCTGGCGGTCGCGCTGGCCTCGATGCTGATGGCGCCGGTCGGCGCACACCTGGCGCACCGGCTGCACGCGACCCAGCTCAAGCGCGTTTTCGCCGCGTTCCTGCTGATCGTCGGCGCGCTGATCGCGAGCGGTCGCTGAGCATGACGAGCCTCGACGCACGCCGGCGGGCGGCGGTGGCGCTGCTGCTGGTCGCGGTCGCGGGCGGCCTGCTGCGGCTGGCGCTGCGCGCCGCACCGGTGGCGCTGCCGAACGCGCCGCCCGGGCGCATCGCCTGCGTCTCCTACACGCCGTTCTACCAGCCGGGCGAAAGCCCGCTCGATCCGCATGCACGCGTCAGCGCAGCGCGCATCGAAGCCGATCTGGCGGTGCTGTCGCGGCGCTTCGACTGCGTGCGCACGTATTCGGTCGGCCAGGGCATGGACCAGGTGCCGGCGATCGCGCAGCGCAATGGCATGCAGGTGCTGCTGGGCATCTGGCTGGGCCGCGATCCGGCCGCCAATGCACGCGAGATGGCGCTGGGCATCGCCACCGCGCGCGCGCATCGCGCGGCCATACGCGCGATCGTGGTCGGCAACGAGGTGCTGTTGCGCGGCGAGCTGCCGGCATCCGCGATCGCCGCCGATCTCGACCGCGTGCGCGCCGCGACCGGCCTGCCGGTGACCTATGCCGACGTCTGGGAGTTCTGGCTGCGCCATCCGCAACTGGCCGCGCACGTCGATTTCGTGACCGTGCATATCCTGCCGTACTGGGAAGACGATCCGGTGGCGGTGGATCAGGCCGTGCAACACGTCGCCGCTGTGGTCGGGCAGGTGCGCACGGCGTTTCCCGGCAAGCCGGTGCTGATCGGCGAGACCGGCTGGCCCAGCCGCGGCCGCGCGCGCCAGGCGGCGGTGCCCAGCCTCGTCAACGAGGCGCGCTTCGTGCGCGAGTTTCTGCTCTACGCGCAGCAGGCGCATGTGCCTTACAACCTGATCGAAGCCTTCGACCAGCCGTGGAAGCGCCGGCTCGAGGGCACCGTCGGCGGCTACTGGGGGCTGTACGACGACGCGCGACAGCCGAAATTTCCGCTGCACGGCCCGGTTGCCGAAGACCCGCGGGCATGGCGCGCGCTGGTACCCTCCGCATTGCTGGCGTTGGCATTCGCGCTGCCCGCGTGGCGTCGCCGCCACCGCCATGAACGGGCGCTGCGCGCGCTGGCCGGCTTCGGCAGCGGGCTGGCGCTGGCAGCGGCCTGGCAGCAACTCGCCGATGGCGCGCGCAGCACACTCGAATGGAGCGCGGGCATCGCCGCGCTGGCGGCGATGCTGACCACTGTCTGGATCCTGACCGCGCGCCTGGCGCGCTGGATCGGCGACGCCGACGCGGCGCCGACCGTGCCCGCCTCGACGCCCCTGCTGGCACGACTGCAGAGCGGCTGGCTGATCGCGCTGGCCTGGCTGGATCTGCTGCGGGTGTTCGATCCGCGTTACCGCGATCTGCCGCTGGCGCTGGTCGCTCCCGCCACGCTGGGCTTCGCGCTGCTGTGCATCGCCGGGCTGGCACCGGCGATCCCGCACGCCGATCGCCGCCCGCAGCTGCTTGCGCTGGGCACCGCGTTGCTGGCGACCATCATCGTGCTGCAGGAGCGCGGCCTGAATCCCGACGCCTGGACCTGGCTGGGCCTGAATCTGCTGCTGGGCTCAAACCTCTGGCGTATCCGGCGCGCCTGAAGGCGATGGCCGTGCCAGCTCCAGCGCCCCGACCAGCAGGGCCGCGGCGCCGGCCTCGAAGCTGTAAAGCACCAACCCGACGGCGCCGGCCGTCAGTGCCAGTATGGCCGCCGAACGCCAGCGCGTGACCAGCGCCAGCGCGGCCAGCACGGCGCAGACCATCGTCAGACCGTGACTGTGAAAGGCGGCGACCGTCGCCGCGCGCAAGGCGCAACGCAGCCCCGGAGCGCCGGCCGCACAGGCCTGCGCCAATGCCGCCGGCTCCACCAGCCGGTAGCGCAGCCAGGCGGCGATCAAGCCCGCCGCGAGCGCGGCCAGCCACGGCCAAGTCGGATGAAGGGCGCGCAGGCGCGGCATGGGAGGGCGACCGGAAACGGGCCTGCAGGATGCCGCGCAGCCTCCGCAGCGTCTACGTCTGCGCAAGAATGATTGCGGTACCGATGTGAATTCGTCATCCAGATGTAGTGATTTATAAACAAAAGCTTTACATTCGGCGTGCCCCGACACCCGGGGCTTCGCCACCCAGCCAGGGGACCCCCCATGCGTACACCCTTTCGTCGACAGCATTTGTTCCTCGCCATCGCCGCCTGCCTCGCGCCGGCGATGCTGCATGCCCAGGATGCGGCGCAGCCCTCCTCCACCCAGGATGCCAAGAAAGCCACGCGGCTCGAAGCGGTCGAGGTCACCGGCTCGCGCATCCGCGGCGCCGATATCGCCACGCAGACGCCGGTGATCACGATCACCGCCAAGGACATCCAGCAGGCCGGCCTGACCAGCATCGGCGACGTGCTGCAGCAGCTGACCGCGTCGGGCTCGGGCTTGAACACCAAGTTCAACTCCGCCGGCAACTTCGGCTTCCCGCCGGACGGCAGCGGCGTCGGCTCCGGCTCGGCCACGCTCGACCTGCGCAATCTCGGCGCCAAGCGCGTGCTGATCCTGGTCGACGGCCTGCGCTGGGTGAACGAGTCGTCCGCGTCCGGCGTGTCGGCTGCCGTCGACCTCAACACCATCCCGGTCAGCATCATCGACCGCATCGAGATCCTGCAGGACGGCGCCTCGGCGCTGTACGGCTCGGACGCGATCGCCGGCGTGGTCAACATCATCACCAAGCGCAGCCAGGACGGCGCGGCGGTCAACTACTACGCCGGCGACTACAGCGGTCTGCGCGGCGGCTTCACCAATACCGGCGACGCCTCGCTGGGCGGCAAGGGCGACAAGTACGAGTTCTACGTCGACTTCAGCCACACCCAGCAGGATGCGATCAGCTCCAGCGCGTGGAATCAGGCGGGCGGCGCCTGCGTGCCGGGCACCGGGCTGGCCAACTGCAGTTCGGCGACGCCGACCGGGCGATTCATCTTCGTCGATCCGCAAAACAACGTGCAGGACGTCACCCTCAACGGCGCTTTCCCCAACGGCGCGACCTATCCGGGCGACTTCCACAATTTCAGTCGCGCCGACCGCTTCAACTACGCACCCTACAATCTGCTGCTGACGCCGAGCACGCGCAACGCGGTGTTCGCCTCGACGCATTACCAGGTCACGGACAACATCACCTGGTACATGCGCGGCCTGTACAACCAGCGAAAGTCGGTCAACCAGGCCGCGCCGGAGCCGATCTTCCTCGGCCCGGGCGCCGGCACCGGCGGGCTGGCCGACACCGTCGGCGTCGACGTCACCAATCCGTACAACCCGTTCGGCTACACGCTCAACCCGGATCCGAACACCGGCAACCTGATCCTGATCGGCCGCCGCCCGCTCGAGGGTGGCCCGCGCATCTTCAGCCAGACCGTCAACACCTGGGAGTTCGCCACCGGCCTCACCGGCAGCTTCAATCTCGGCGAGCGCGACTACTACTGGGACGTCAACTACTCGCGCGGCAGCAACAGCGCGACGCAGACCGTGCAGGGCACCTACAACGTCGCCCACATCCAGCGTGCGCTGGGCCCGGTCAGCCAGTGCACCGGCAGCTGCGTGCCGCTGAACCTGTTCGGCGGCCCCGGCACGATCACGCCGGCGATGCTGGCCTACATCGGCTACATCGAGCACGACACCAGCGAGCAGAACATCGAGCTCTACACGGCCAACCTCAACGGCGCGCTGTTCACCCTGCCCGCCGGCGAGCTGAAGTTCGCCACCGGCTATGAGCACCGCAAGTACGACGGCTACTACCAGCCGGACGCGGTCGTGGTTGCGGGCGAATCCAACGGCGTGCCCTCGCTGCCGACCTCGGGCCAGTACTCGGTCAACGAGTACTACCTGGAGCTGAATGCGCCGCTGCTTAAGGATCTACCGGGCGTCAAGGCGCTGGATTTCGACGCCGCCACGCGCTACTCGAAGTATTCGACCTTCGGTGGCACCACCAACAGCAAGTTCGGTCTGCGCTGGCAGGTGCTGGACGACCTGACCCTGCGCAGCACCTGGGCGCAGGGCTTCCGCGCGCCCTCGATCGGCGAGCTGTTCGGCTCGCCGGCGCGTTTCGACGCGGTGTTGCAGGATCCCTGCTCGGCGCCGATCGCCAGTGCGCAGACCGCGGCCAACTGCGCCGCGCTGGGCGTGCCGGCCACATACACCCAGCCCAATCCGCAGATCTCGGTGACCACCGGCGGCAACCGCAACCTGCAGCCCGAGACCGCGCGCAGCCTGACCTGGGGTGCGGTGTACAGCCCGCGCTGGGCTGAAGGCCTGGCCTGGTCGGACAAGCTCGACCTGACGTTCAACTACTACCGCATCACCATCCGCAACGCGATCCAGGCGCTGGACGCGCAGACCCAGCTCAACAACTGCGTGGCCAGCGCCAGCCCGAGCTCGGTCTACTGCCAGGGCATCTCGCGCAACGCCACCGGCAACATCAACGGCTTCAGCAACACCCTGCGCAACATCGGCCGGGTCGACACCGACGGCTTCGACTTCGGCGTCAACTGGAAGCTGCCGGAGACCGCCATCGGTCGCTTCAGCAACGCCTTCATGGCCACCTACGTCAACCGCTACCAGATCCAGAACACGCCGGGGCAATACGACCCGCGCACGGTCGGCGTCGAGGTCACCGACAGCGGCATTCCGCGCGTGTCGGCGGTCAACGACCTGACCTGGGCGATGGGCGCGTGGTCGGCGGACTGGCGCATGCGCTACTTCAGCGGCCTGACCGAGGACTGCGCCGGCGCCACCGGCTTTCCGATCTGCAACGGCCCCAACAACACCCACTACCTGGGTGCGGTGACCTACCACGACGTGCGCGCCAGCTGGCGCGTGCCGGTGGCGATGAACCTGGTGCTGTCGGCCGGCATCAACAACCTGTTCGCCAAGGATCCGCCGGTGTGCCTGTCGTGCTCGCTGAACGGCTACGACGCGTCCACCTACGATCTGCCGGGTCGTTATACCTACCTGCAGGCCAGCCTGAAGTTCTGATCGGGCGGCCGTCGCGGCCCCTGCCGCGACGGTCCTGTGGGCACCACCCAAGGCCGCTCCGCAAGGGGCGGCCTTTTTCATGCCGGCGCGATCGCGGACCGGACGGTCCGCGGCATGGTCAACGCAAACGGCGGATCACCACGGCGCCAGCAGGGTTTCGAGATCGTTCTGGTCGAAGGCGAGGCGGTCGCGCGTGCCGCCGCCGTCGAGCACGGCGCGGGCCAGCTCGGCCTTGCGCTCCTTCATCGCCTCGATGCGCTCCTCGACGGTACCGGCGGCGACCAGCCGGTACACGAACACCGGCTTGTCCTGGCCGATGCGATGGGCGCGGTCGCTGGCCTGCGCCTCGGCGGCGGGATTCCACCACGGGTCGTAGTGGATCACGGTGTCGGCGGCGGTGAGGTTCAGACCGACGCCGCCGGCCTTGAGCGAGAGCAGGAACAGCGGCACCTCGCCGGCCTGGAAGCGACGCACCGGCTCGGCACGGTCGCGGGTGGCGCCGGTCAGGATCACGAACGGCAGCCGCCGGCGCTCCAGCTCGCGCGCGATCAGCCCCAGCATCTCGGTGAACTGGCTGAACACCAGCGCGCGCCGGCCTTCGGACACCAGCGCCGGCAGCATGTCCATCAGCAGATCCATCTTCGCCGACTCGGTGATGCCGCGCGCCGATTCGAGCTTGACCAGGCGCGGATCGCAGCAGGTCTGGCGCAATTTGAGCAGGGCATCGAGCACGGCGATGCCGCTCTGTTCGAGGCCGCGCGCGGCGATCACCTGGCGCAGCTCTTCGGCCAGCGTCAGGCGCAGACGCTCATAAAGCTCGCGCTGGCGCCCCTCCAGCCGCACCATGCGCACGATCTCGGTCTTGGCCGGGAGCTCGGCGGCGACCTCGGCCTTGCTGCGGCGGAGAATGAAGGGTGCGATGCGCCGGTTGAGCCGCGCCTGCGCCTCGGCATCGTTCTGCTTTTCGATCGGGATCCGGTAGTGGCGGCGAAACGCATGTTCGTCGCCGAGCAGGCCGGGCACGGCCAGATCGAGCTGCGACCACAGCTCGCCGAGGTGGTTCTCCAGCGGGGTGCCGGTCAGGCACACGCGGCGCGGTGCGTTCAGCGCCAGCAGCGCACGCCGCGCCTGCGTGCGCGGATTCTTGACCTGCTGCGCCTCGTCCAGCGCGACCAGCGCGAACGGCTGCGCGCGCAGCACGTCGAGGTCGCGCGGCAGCAGCGCGTAGCTGGTCAGCACGATGTCGTGCGCGGCCATCGCGGCAAAGTCGCCGGCGCGCTGCGCGCCGTGCAGCGTCAGCCGGCGCAGACCGGGCGCAAAGCGCGCCAGCTCGGCCTCCCAGTTCGGGATCAGGCTGGTCGGCGCGACGATCAGCGCCGGCGCAGCGAGGCGTCCGGATTCCTGCAGCACCAGCAGATGCGCGATCAGCTGCACGGTCTTGCCCAGGCCCATGTCGTCGGCGAGCACGCCGCCCAGCTCGGCCTCGGCCAGCGCATTGAGCCAACGCAGACCCTCGCGCTGATAGCCGCGCAGCTCGGCGCGCAGCCCCGCCGGCGCGGCGTCGCTGGCGTGCTGCGACGCCTCGCGCAGGCGCGCAGTGAACGTCTTCAACTCGGCCGGCGCATCCAGCAGGCCGCCTCTGGGCAGGGCCTCGGCGAGCTCCTCGAGGCGTCCCGCCTGCACCCGCGGCAGGCGGATCTGGTCGCGCGGGCGATCGAGGTATTCGCTCAGCGGCGCCAGCAGCGCGCGCAGCGCGGCCAGCCGCACCGGCACCCGGCGACGCGCGTCCACCGGCGCGTACCAGACCGCGTCCTCGGGCTCGTGCGGCGCCGGAGTCAGCGTCAATTGGTGCTCGGCCAGCGCCTGCGCCACGGCCGGCAGCAGGTTGACGCGTCGGCCCTCGATCATCACGCCGATCTCGATCGTCAGACCCTGGCCGTGGGCTTCCGGCAGCGCGGCGCCGTACCAGCGCGGGGGGCCGTCGAGCACCTCGAACGGAAAGCTCGGTGCATAGTCGAACTGATAGCCGTCGGCTTCCAGCCGCGTGCGCAACGCCAGCCAGCGCGCCGGCGTGTTGACTTCGAGCGCGCCGGCGTAGCCCTTGCCCGGAAACAGCCAGGCGTCCTCGGGCAGGGTATCGGCGAGATCCCAGGGCAGGCCCTCGGTATCCACCGCCGGCGTCAGGCCGGCGGCTTCGAGGCGCTCCATCGCCGCCAGTTCGTCGGCGCGACGGCGCACGATCTCGATCAGGGTGCCGTTGCGCACGCGGCGCACCAGGCCGTCACCGCCGCGGCCGGGCAGGCGCTCGCCGGCGTATTCGAAGTTGAGCCGCGCGTACGCCAGCGGCGGCGTGCCGGCCGCCAGGCGGGCATGCCGACTGAGCGCGTGCAGGGTCAGCACCGGCTTGGGCGGGATCGCGGCGCGCTCGGGCACGCCGAACACGCGCGGTGCCGGCACGCGCTGGGCCAGCGCCGAGCGCGGCAGCGCCTGCGCCATCGCCGCGCTCGACTCCGGCGACAGCGGCGGCGCATCCAGCAACACGGCATCGTCGGCGCCGCCCTCGAGGGGGCCGATCTCGGCGCGCTCGGGATCGAGGTACCACAGGGTGCCGACCCGCAGCAGTCGCTGCCCGTGCGGCAGTACCGGCAGCAGGCGCTGACGGCCATCCGCCTCGACCTGCCACGTCCACACCAGCGCATGCCCGCGGCCGCGCGCCAGACGCAATCCCGCCACGCCGCCCAGCAGGCATGGGGCGACGTCGAGGATCTCGGTCAGCAGCGCGTCGCCGACGCCTCCGGCGAGACGCGCATAACTGCGGCCCTTGCGCGGCACCTGCGGCAGTCCGAACACGCTCGCCGCCAGACGCTGCTCGACCGGCGGCAGCCCCGCCTGGGCGAGGCGGCGGCCGTCCAGCGGCTGCGCGCGGCCGTAGCGGCCGTGCGGCTGGGCCGTCAGCAGCACCGGCGCGATGTCCAGGCGTGCGGCCGGGCTGAGTTCCTCCGGCGCCAGCTCGAACAGGAAACCCAGCACTTCGCCGGCGCCTCGCGCCGACGTCGCCGGACGGCCGCCGAGCAGGCGCCGCCACGCGGCCGGCAGGGACTCGATCCCTTCCGTCTCACGGGCATTGCGCTCACTGCTGCTGCGCGGCGGCGTGCTGGCCACGGTCCACTCCCGGCGTTGGTTGCAACGCCAAACCTTGGGAGCTTAGCACCGGCCTGCGCGGTCGGCGGCGCCACGCGCAGCGGCAGTTCAACCGGATACGGCGTGATGCGGCGGGCTCAGAAACCGCCGAACAGGCCTTTCGGATATTCCGGCTTCTGCTCGCGCGCCAGCAGGGCGCGCAGCCCTTCCGCAGGCGTGATCTCGCCGTGCAGCACGGCGCGCACGCCGAAGCTGATCGGCAGATCGAGGCCGTGGCGCTCGGCCAGGCGGGCCACTTCGTCGGCGGTGACCACGCTTTCCACGACCTGGCCGATCTCGGCCACCGCCTGCGCCAGGGGCACGCCGCGGCCGAGCGCGATCCCCAGCCGGCGATTGCGCGACAGATCGCCGGTGCAGGTCAGCACCAGGTCGCCGAGACCGGCCAGCCCCATCAGGGTTTCGGCGCGCGCACCCAGCGCGACACCGAGGCGCAGCATCTCGTTCATGCCGCGCGTGATCAGGCCGGCACGGGCGTTGAGGCCGAGCTGCATACCGTCGGCGACGCCGGTGGCGACCGCGAGCACGTTTTTCATCGCACCGCCCAGCTCGGCACCCAGCACGTCGCTGCCGGTATAAGCACGGAAGGTGGGCGCATGCAGCAGTTCGGCCAGCTGCTGCGCGAAGGCGGCATCGTGCGCATGCACGGTGACCGCGGTCGGCAGGCCGGCGGCGACTTCGCGCGCGAACGACGGCCCGGTCACCACGGCGGCCGGACGCCCCGGACAGCGCAGCGCGACCAGTTCATGCAGAAAGCGCCCGCTGCCGGGCTCGAATCCCTTGGTCGCCCATGCCAGCCCGGCGCCGGCATCGAGATGGGGCGCCACAGCGTCCAGCGTTTGCGCGAACGCGTGGCTGGGCACCACCAGCAGCGCCACGGCGGCGCCTGTCAGTGCAACATCCAGTACCGGCGCACATACCAATGTCGCCGGCAATTCGAGGTCGGGCAGATAGCGTGCGTTGCGGCGGCTGGCGGCGATCGCCGCCAGTGCCTGCGGATCGCGCCCCCACAGCCGCGTGGGGACGCCGTTGCGCGCGAGCAATGCGGCAAGCGCCGTGCCCCAGGATCCGGCGCCCAGTACCGCGACCGGCGGTCGCGTGTTCATCGACTCAGGCGTGGGCGGCCGGCGCTTCGGGCAACCCGCGGCGACGCTGCTCGGCGTAGAGCGCGTCGAAATTGATCGGCTGCAGCAGGAACGGAGGGAAGCCGCCGTTCTGCACCAGATCGGAAATCGCCTGGCGCGCGTAGGGGAACAGCACGTTCGGGCAGTAGCTGCCGAGGATGGCGTCGCGGTCGGCCTCGGCGAAGCCGGCGACGCCGAAGATGCCGGCCTGATGCACTTCGGCCAGATACACGCTGCGCTCTTCCAGCGTGCAGGTCAGGGTCAGGGTCAGCACCACCTCGTAGGTGTCGCTGCCGATCTCGCCGGCCTTCTGGCTCAGATTCAGCTGCACCTGCGGCTGCGCCTGGGCGGTGCCCATGTCCTGGAATACCTGCGGCGCGTTGGGCGCCTCGAACGAAACGTCCTTGGTGTAGATCTTCTGCAGCGACAGCTGCGGCTGCTCGGCCTGGCCGTTGGCGGCGATCGACTCTGCCATGATTGCGTGCTCCCCTCGCGGGCTGCGGGATGTCAAAGAAGCGGAATTGTCCCACAGCGCCGCCGCCGCTGCATCCCATCGAGCCGGCGCGTTGCGCCGCGGGCCGCCGCTGCGCTAATCTATGCGACTTTGCTGATCGCCGGCCCGCGCTGCGGGCGGTGTCCGCGGCGCGGTGCGGACCCCCAACGGCAAGCCACCAGCACCGCGCGACCCGGCAGGACGATCGTCCTGCCGCGGTCCTGGGCCGACGCCGTCCTGGCCAAGGGGCGGCCCATCATGAATTCGGAGGTCCTCCCATGGCCCGAGTCTGTCAAGTCACCGGAAAAGGCGTGCAGGTCGGCAACAATGTCTCGCACGCCAACAACAAGACGCGCCGTCGCTGGCTGCCCAACCTCCACGAACGCCGCTTCTGGGTGCCGAGCGAGAACCGCTGGGTGCGCCTGCGCGTGTCCAGCCATGCGCTGCGCACGATCGACAAGAAGGGCATCGAAGCCGTGATCGCCGAGCTGCGCGCCCGCGGCGAAAAGGTCTGAGGAGGATCACACCATGGCATCCAAGCGCGACAAGATTCGTCTGACCTCGTCGGCCGGCACCGGCCACTTCTACACCACCGACAAGAACAAGAAGAACACGCCGGACAAGATGGAGGTCAAGAAATACGACCCCGTCGTCCGCAAGCACGTGATCTACAAAGAAGGCAAGATCAAGTGACCGTTGCGCAGCAACGGTCATCCCGAGCACGGCGAGGGATCTGATTCGGACTGGCGCAGCAACGGTGCATCCCGAGCACGGCGAAGGATCTGATCGGACTGGCGCAGCAGGGGTCATCCCGAGCGCAACGAGGGATCTGACTCACGCCGAACGCGATCAGCATTCGCGAAGCTGTCGTCAGCCAGATCCTTCGGCCTGCGGCCTCAGGACGACACGTCAAGGTGTCGTCCCGAGCATAGCGAGGGGTGAGTGGGCGCCTTCGCGCCCACGAACGCCGCGCCAGGGATGGTGTGGCCGGAGCGCGACGCATGGAGGCCTGGTGCCGATGGCCAGATCCTTCGGCCTTCGACCGCAACGACACGAAAACCCGCCTGCATGGCGGGTTTCTCTTTCTTGCGTCACGGCAGGCGCGACAAGCGTCAGCAGGCGCCACACCCGGACAACCTGAAAGGAGCGGCCTGAAACGCCGAAGCCCGCCGGATGGCGGGCTTCGGGAGTCGCGAACGCGATTGCGCCGTGCCGATGATCAGTGCGCGTGCGCGCCGACGGCATAGCCCTTGATGCGCGCGGCATAGGCCTGCAGGACGCGGATGCCGCTCTGCTCGGCCTCGCGCACCCACTGCTGCAGGCCGCTCAGCGCGGACTCGGGGCCTCGCTGCTCCATCAGCGCCGCCAGGCGGGCGCGAAACTCGCACACGGTCTGCAGCGTCGGCCGCTTCTCGACCAGCGCCGCCAGACGCTCGCGGCCTTCGCCGTCGAGCCAGCGTCCGCCGTCGGCCAGCGCGCGCCGCAGCCGCGCCGGCACCGCCTTGATGTTGTCGCCGGCATGGACCGCCTCCTCGCGCAGGGTCGGCAGGATCACCGCGCGGTAGTAGTCGGTCATCGCGTGGAAGCGGTGGGTCAGCAGCGCCCTTAGCGTCTCGGTATCGGGCAGGCCCACGTTGGGGCGCTGGTCGAGGCTGGGCGCGACGCGCAGCACCCTGGCCACATGCAGGCGCTCGAGACCGCGGATCACCGCCCAGCCCAGATCGAACTCGAACCTGCGCAGCGCGAACTTGGCCGAGCTGGGAAAGGCATGGTGATTGTTGTGCAGCTCCTCGCCGCCGATCCAAAGGCCCCACGGCGTGAGGTTGGTCGAGGTATCGCTGGATTCGAAATTGCGATAGCCCCACCAGTGGCCGAGACCGTTGACGATGCCCGCGGCCCAGAACGGGATCCACGCCATCTGGATCGCCCACACCGCCATGCCGCCGATGCCGAACAGGGCAATGCTGATCAGCGCCATCAGCGTCGGCCCCAGCTCGGGATAGCGGCTGTAGAGGTGGCGCTCGATCCAGTCGTCGGGGGTGCCGCGGCCGTATTTCTCGATCGACGCGCTGTCGCGCGATGCAGTGCGGTAGAGTTCGACGCCCTGCCAGAACACCTTGCGGATGCCGTACACCATCGGACTGTGCGGGTCCTCTTCGGTCTCGCACTTGGCGTGGTGCTTGCGGTGGATCGCCACCCATTGCTTGGTGACCATCGACGTGGTCAGCCAGCTCCAGAAGCGGAAGAAATGCGCGATCGCGGGATGGAAGTCGACGCCGCGATGCGCCTGGCTGCGGTGCAGATACAGCGTGACCGCGAGAATGGTCAGCTGGGTGACCACCAGCAGATAGATCGCGATCGCGCCGAGGCCGGCGCCGGTGAGCCCGTGCGCGGCAAACGTGAGCAGGGAATCGAGCATCGGAAGACAGCGTGAGAAAGACCGCTCCAGTCTAGTCCCCGCCTGCCGTACCCGCCAGCACGGTTGCGGTGCGCGGCAACGAACCGTGACAATCGTCGCCATGCCCGATTCAGCTGCGTTGCTCGAACTCGCCGCGGTCAGCCGCCGCCTCGCCGGACGCAACGTGGTCGCCGGCCTGTCGCTGACGCTGGCACCCGGCGAGATCCTCGGCCTGCTCGGCGTCAACGGCGCCGGCAAGTCCACCACCCAGGCGATGATCGCCGGCGCGCTGGCGCCCAGCGCGGGCACGGTGCGCGTGCAGGGCCGCGATCTCGCCGCGGCGCCGGACGTGGCGCGGCGCGCGATCGGCTGGCTGCCGGAACGCGCGCCGCTGTGGCCGGAACTGACCGTGCGCGAACACCTCGACGCCTGCGGACATCTGCGTGGCCTGCGCGGACCGGCCCTGGCCGCGGCACGGGCGCGCGTGCTCGAGCGCCTCGATCTGGGCGCGCTGTCGCCGCGGCTGGCCGGCGTGCTCTCGCTCGGCCAGCGCCAGCGTCTGGGCCTGGCCTGCGCGCTGCTGCACGCGCCGCCGCTGCTGGTGCTGGACGAGCCCGCCAACGGCCTCGATCCGCTGCAGGCCGACGCCCTGCGCACGCTGCTGCGCGAGCAGGCCGCGGCCGGCACCGCGATCGTGCTGTCCACCCACGTGCTGACCGAGGTGACCGCGGTGTGCAGCCGGGTCGCCATCCTGCACGAGGGTCGCCTGCGGCACGACGCGCCGCTCGCGGCGGCGGGCGACGGACTGCGTGTGACCCTGGCCGCGCCGGTGGAGCTGACGCGCATCACCGCGCTGGCGCCGGTGGCGCGCGCGGAAAGCGAGAACGCCCGCCATGTGCGCGTGACCCTGCGCGAGGGCGCCGACGCCGCGACGCTGGCGCGCGCGCTGGTCGGCGCCGGATTGCCGCTGGCCGGGCTCGAGCCCGCGGCGCCGCCGCTGGAGCGCATCTTCTTCGCCATCGCCACGCGCCGCACGGAGGCCGCCGCTTGAGCACTCTCGCAGTGATGCGCGTGGAGCTGCGCCGCCTCGGCGTGCGCCCGTTCGCCTGGACGCTGGCCGCGCTGAGCGTCGCCTGGCTGGCGTGGAACTTCCTGATTGCGGTCGCCGGCTTTCTCAAGGTGCAGACGCGGCTGGCCGCGCTGCCGGAGGGACCGGGCTTCACCGACATCGTCGCGGTGCCGCTGCTGGCGCAACTGGCGCAGCTGGCGATCCTGCTGGCGCCGCTGCTGACGATGTCGATGCTGGCCGGCGAGCGCCGCGCCGGCACGCTGCCGCTGCTGCGTGCGGCCGGGCTGTCGCCGCGCGCGATCGTGCTCGGCAAGTATTTTGCCGCGCTGGCGTGGATGCTGCTGCTGCTGATCGCGGTCGCGGCGATGCCGGCGAGCCTGGCCGGCACCACCACGCTGGACTGGGGCAAGCTGGCCGCGGCCCTGCTGGGCATGGCGCTGGCGCTGGGCGCGCTGACCGCGCTGGGCCTGGCCTGCTCGGCCTACGCCTCGCATCCGGCGCTGGCCGCGGGCGCTGCACTGGCACTGACCCTGGCGCTGTGGGCGGCCAGCCTGGGCGGCAGCGCCGCGCGGATGGCCGGCCCGCTAGCGGGCTATCTGGCGCTGCCGGGACATCTGGAAACGCTGATGCGCGGTCTGGTCGCCAGTGACGACGTTCTCTATTTCCTGCTGCTGATCGCGCTGGCGCTGGCGCTGGCGGTGCGGCGCGTCGCCGCCGACCGGGAGCGCGGCTGATGCGCGAGCGTCTGGACGCCTGGCTGTTCGCCCTGCTGCTGTTCGCGGGCGCCGGCTGCATCGCCTTCCTGTCCACCCGCTACGGCGTGGCCTACGACTGGACCGCGCACGCGCGCGCCAGCCTCAGCCGCGAAAGCCGCGACGTGCTGAAGTCGCTCAAGGGACCGGTCGCGATCACCAGCTATGCCAGCCCCGGCACCGGCCTGCGCGGCACGATCAGCGCCTTCGTCGCGCGCTATCAGCGCTTCAAGCCGGACCTGACGCTGCGCTTCGTCGATCCGGCGACCGACCCGGCCGGCCTGCGCGCGCGCGGCATCCGCGTCGACGGCGAGCTGGTGGTCCGCTACGCCGGCCGCGAGCAGCACCTGGACGAACTCAGCGAGCGCAGCCTCACCGACGCGCTGGCGCGACTGGGCCGCGGCGGCGACCGCGTGGTGGCGTTCGTCAGCGGCGACGGCGAGCGGCGGCCCGACGGCCACGCCAACGCCGATCTCGGCCTGTTCATGACCGAACTCGCAGCGCGCGGCATCCGCGCGCTGCCGCTCGACCTCGACCGCAGCGGCGCGGTGCCGGGCCACACCGATCTGGTCGTGCTGGCCAGCCCACAGGCGCAGCTGGCGCCGCAGGCGGTGCAGGCGCTGCGGCGCTACGTCGACGACGGCGGCAACCTGCTGTGGCTGACCGAGCCGGACAGCACCGGCCTGGGTCTGTCGCCGCTGGCGCAGACGCTGGGCGTGCAGACGCTTCCGGGGACCCTGGTCGATCCGCGCGACGCGGCGGCGGGTTTGCCGGACGCGCGCATGCAGGTGGTGACCGCCTACCCGACGCAGACGATCACCCGCGGCTTCGCCCTGACCACGCTGTTTCCGCACGCTGCGGCCCTGGCGCACCGCGCCGGCAGCGGCTGGGCCGTGCGGCCGATCCTGCGCTCGGCCGCGGCCAGCTACACCGCGCGCCACGCCGACGCCGGCGCGGCACCGCCGTTCGATGCCGGCACCGGCGGCCTGCGCGGACCGCTCGATTTCGGCTACGCGCTGACCCGGCTCTCGCCCAGCCCGGCGAAGAACCAGCAGCGCGTGGTCGTGATCGGCGATGGCGATTTTCTTTCCAACAGCTTCCTCGGCAACGGCGGCAACCGCGCCTTCGGCGAGCGCGTATTCAACTGGCTGCTGGGCGATGACGCGCTGGTGGCGATGCCGGCGCGCGGCGCGCCCGATCGCCATCTGGCGCTGGGCCAGCGCGGACTCGACGCGCTCGCGCTGATCTTCCTGATCGCCCTGCCGCTGGTGCTGGCGGGCTTCGGCGCGGCCCTGGCCTGGCGCCGGCGGCGGCGCTGATGCGGCGGCCGGCACGCCGCCTGCTGCTGGCCGGCGCGGTCGCGCTGCTGGCGGTGCTGGTGCTGCTGCAGCTGCGTCACGAACGCGCGCAGCAACCCGGCCCGCTGCTGGCGCTGGATCCCGCGGCGGTCACCCGCATCGCGGTGCAGGTCAGCGGCGGCCCGCTGCGCCGCTTCGTCAGGCGCGACGGTATGTGGTGGATGCTGGCGCCGCAGAAAGGTCGCGCCGATGCCGCGCATCTGGCCGACCTTGCCGCCATCGCCGCCGCGCCGGTCGCACTCTGGCTGCCGGCCGGCAGTTTCGATCCGCACCAGCTCGGCCTCGACCCGCCGGCGGCGACGCTGACCCTGGACGGCACGCGGCTGGCCTTCGGCACCCTCGCCGCGCTGCAGCCGCTGCGCTACATCGAGGTCGACGGCCGCGTCGCGCTGGTGCCGGATCGCTACGCGCCGTTCCTGTCGATGGCGCCGCAGCTGGAAGATC
>JAJYMF010000386.1 GCA_021787175.1 Pseudomonadota bacterium
CGGCGCAGGGCATCGACACCACGCGCACGCCGATGTCCTGCTGCGCCAGCGCGCGCATCGCCTGCATCGCCAGCTCGACCTCGGAGCCGGTCGCGATCAGGATCGCCTTGAAGGCCGCATCGCCGGGATCCGACAGCACGTAGCCGCCGCGCGCGATCTGCGCCAGCTGCCCGTCGCTGCGCTGCTGATGAGCCAGCGTCTGGCGCGAGAACACCAGACAGGCGGGGCCGTCGCGGCGCTCGATCGCCTGACGCCAGGCGACCGCGGACTCGACCGCATCGCAGGGCCGCCAGACGCGGTTGTTGGGGATCAGGCGCAGGCTCGCCAGATGCTCGATCGGCTGGTGCGTCGGACCGTCCTCGCCCAGTCCGATCGAATCGTGGGTATAGACGTGGATCGCGTGCGCCGGAATCAGCGCCGACATGCGCACGGCATTGCGCGCGTAGTCCGAGAACACCAGGAAGGTGGCGTCGTAGGGCAGGAACCCGCCGTGCAGGGCCAGACCGTTGCTGATCGCGCTCATGCCGAACTCGCGCACGCCGTAGTAGACGTAATTGCCCGCGGCGTCCGGCGCGTTGACGTCACGCGCGCCCTTCCACAGGGTGAGGTTGGAGCCGGCCAGATCGGCCGAGCCGCCGATCAGCTCGGGCAGCAGCGGCGCGAAGGCGTCGATCGCCATCTGCGAGGCCTTGCGCGAGGCCACCGCCGGACCTTCGGTCTGCAATTTGCGGATCGTGGCGTCGGCGTGCGCGGCCCAGTCGGCGGGCAGCTCGCCGGCCATGCGCCGCCCGAACTCGGCGGCCAGCTCCGGGTGCGCCTGCGCATAGCGCGCGAACAGCGCGTTCCAGGCCGCCTCGCGCTCGGCGCCGCGCGCCTCGGCGTTCCAGGCCGCATAGAGGGCGTCGGGGATCACGAACGGCGCGTGCGTCCAGCCGAGCTGCAATCGCGCGGCGGCGACCTCGTCCCTGCCCAGCGGCGCGCCGTGCGAACTCTCCTTGCCTTGCTTGTGGGGCGCACCGAAGCCGATGATCGTCTTGCAGCAGATCAGCGTGGGGCGTTCGGGATCGAGGCCGGCCGAGACGATCGCCGCCTTGATCGCCTCGGGGTTGTGGCCGTCGACGTCGCGCAGCACTTCCCAGCCGTAGGCCTCGAAGCGCTTCGGCGTGTCGTCGGTGAACCAGCCGCGGACCTCGCCGTCGATCGAGATGCCGTTGTCGTCGTAGAAGGCGATCAGCTTGCCCAGCCCGAGCGTGCCGGCCAGCGAGGCGGCCTCGTGCGAGATGCCCTCCATCAGGCAGCCGTCGCCGACGAAGACGTAGGTGTTGTGATCGACGACGGCGAAACCGTCGCGGTTGTAGCGGCGCGCCAGCAGCTTTTCCGCCAGCGCCATGCCGACCGCATTGGCCAGACCCTGGCCCAGCGGTCCGGTGGTGGTCTCGACCCCCGGCGTCTCGCTGGCCTCGGGATGGCCGGCGGTCTTCGAGTGCAGCTGGCGGAAGCGCTTGATCTGCTCGATCGGCAGGTCGTAGCCGCTCAGATGCAGCAGCGCGTACTGCAGCATCGAACCGTGACCGTTGGAGAGCACGAAGCGGTCGCGGTCGGGCCACTTCGGGTGGCGCGGGTTGTGGCTGAGGAAGTCGTTCCACAGCACCTCGGCGATGTCGGCCATGCCCATCGGCATGCCCGGATGCCCGGATTTGGCCGCCTCCACGGCGTCCATGGCCAGGGCGCGGATGGCGTTGGCGAGTTCACGACGGCTGGGCATGCGGGGCTCCGGCGAGGGCAAAGCGCGCATTGTCGCCGATCGTTCAGCGGGCCGCGCGGCTGACTTTTTTCTGAACCGCACGGTATCGAAAATGAACAGCATGAACTCCAGCTGATGCGGCGCGGCACGGATTCAGCTGTCGCTGGGGCTGCGCCCCCAAGAATCCGCCCGCCTGCGCCTCCCCCAGGGCGCAGGCCCTTCCCTGATGCAGATGGAGAACGAGATCATGAACAAGACTTTTGCTGCCCTTGCCCTCGCGGGTCTGTTTGCCCTCCCGGCCGTGTCCCACGCCGACGATTCCAATGGCTGGTTCGTCAACGGCAGCGTCGGCCAGTCCGACCTGCGCAGCCACACCTACAACAAGGCCCACGACATCGGTTATCAACTCAACGGCGGCTACCGCTGGGCGGTCACGCCGAGCGTGCTGCTGGGCGTCGAGGGTGGTTACAGCTACCTCGGCAGCTTCAGCGTGCGCAGCCCGTACGCGGGCGTGGTGCCCGACGCCACCCTGCACGGCTGGACGCTGGGCGGCGACGCCCACGTCAACCTGACCAGCAACTGGTACGTCAGCGGCCGCGCGGGTCTGTTCCGCTGGAACGGCCGCAACACCGCGCCCTCGGCGACGCCGGTGACCTTCGACGGTCACGGCAACGACTGGTATGCCGGCGCCGGCTTCGGCTACGACTTCAGCAACAACACCAGCGTCGGTCTGAACTACGACTACTACGACGCCAAGAAGAACGGCACCGATCTGAGCACCGGCCTGTGGTCGGTTTCGGCCGAGTACCGCTTCTGAGGATCGGATGATCCGGCGCCCGGCAGCACGCCGTGACGCCCGGCCGATCCAGCCGACGGGCGCCGCGAGGCGCCCGTTTTTGGTTGCGGCAATGCGTTGTCCGAACCGGAGAATCAGCCCGCGTGACCCCACTGCCCCAGCGCCGCCAGCCCGTTTTCGCGCGCGCGTTGGGCGACGGTCTGCTGCGCCTTCACGTAGTTGCCGGCCATGTCCTGCGCCCACAGCTTCAGCGCCGCCTGCTGCATCGCGCGGCCGTAGCTGAAGCTCAGCGGCCACGGGTGCGGGCCGATCTGGTTCATCGCGTTCAGATGCGCGGTGGCCTGTTCGTCGCTCTGCCCGCCGGACAGGAACACGATGCCGGGCAGCGCCGCCGGCACGGTGGCCTTGAGGCAGCGCACGGTGGCTTCGGCGACCTCCTCGACGTCGGCCTGCTCGTCGCAGTCCTTGCCGGCGATGACCATGCTCGCCTTGAGGATGGTGCCCTCGAGCATGACGTTGTGCTCGTACAGCGAGGCGAACAGCGAGCGCAGCGTGGCCTCGGTGACCTCGTAGCAGATGCCGATGTCGTGATCGCCGTCCATCAGCACCTCGGGCTCGACGATCGGCACGATCCCGGCCTCCTGGCAGAGCGCGGCGTAGCGCGCCAGCGCGTGGCAGTTGGCCTCGATGCAGGTAGAGCTGGGCATGTCCTCGCCGATGGTGATCACCGCGCGCCACTTGGCGAACTGCGCGCCCAGGCGCACGTAGTCGGCGAGGCGTTCGCGCAGGCCGTCCAGGCCTTCGGTGACCAGTTCGCCGGGGAAACCGGCCAGCGGCTGCGGGCCCTTGTCGACCTTGATCCCGGGGATGATCCCGGACTCGCGCATCAGCTGGGTGAAGGGCTTGCCGGCGCGGGTCGACTGGCGGATGGTTTCGTCGTACAGGATGGCGCCGGAGATGTGGTCGCTCAGCGCGGGCGCGGCCAGCAGCAGCTCGCGGTAGGCGCGGCGATGCTCCTCGCTGTTGGGAATGCCGACGGCGTCGAAGCGCTTCTTGATGGTGTTGTTGGACTCGTCGATGGCGATGATGCCCTTGCCGGGCGCGACCATCGCCTGGGCGATGCTTTCAAGCTGTTCGATGCTCATGACGGCTCCGTCGGTGATGGCGGGACGGCAGGCCGTCCCGGATCGCGCTACCCGCAGCGCGATCGAGGGGGGAAAGCCGCCGATTATAGCCGTGCCGCGGCACGCGGCCCGGACCGCCCGTCCGCCGCGCTCAGCGGGCGGCGGCGCCGAACCCCGGCAGCCGGCACGGCGCCATGATCGCCTGCTGGCGCACCGGATCGACCTGGCCGTTGGCCAGCTTCGGCACGTTGAACGGCACGATCAGGTAGGTGCGGACCGCATCCAGCATGGCGTTGCCGGGCCCGGGCGCGTAATGCATGTCGCGCACCAGGCTGACCGCCATCGGGCCGAGATCGCTGGGCGGCGCCACCTTGACCACGACGAAATCGCGGGTGCGGCCGTTGCCGTCGATGGTGTAGGCGACGGTCACGCAACCCGGCACGGTCAGATTGCGCCCGCTCATCGGGGCTTCGGCCTCGAGGCTGCTGTTGGCCAGCGTCCAGTAGCGGTCGAGGCGCTCGGGCGGCACCGCGCGGGGAGTGCCGGCATGGGCGAAGCCCGAGAGCAGGAACAACGACAGACCGACAGGCAATACGGACAGGCGCATCGCTGGATTCTCGCAGGGCCGATGAACGCGCATCCTACCCGGCCGCCTCACAAATCGCGCAGACTCTCGGCGATGCCGTCGGGTCCGACGCTGAGCAGCTTGAGCGTGTTGGTGCTGCCGTGGCGGCCGGTCTGGTCGCCGTGGGTCAGGATCACGCGATCGCCCTCGGCCAGCAGATCCTGCGCGAACAGGTGCTGCACGGCGGCGCGGGCGTGCGCCGCGGCGCGGGTTTCGGCGGTGTCGAAGGCGACCGGCAGCACGTCGCGCAGCAGCAGCATGCGCCGGCGCGCGGCGGCGTTGCGCGACAGGGCGTAGATCGGCACCGCCGAGCGGTAGCGCGACAGCCACAGCGCGGTGCCGCCGGATTCGGTCAGCGCCACGATGGCGCGCGCGCCGATCTCGCCGGCCAGCACCATCGCCGCGCGCGCGATCGCCTGATCGCTGCGATCGAGGTGATGCTGGTCGGCACGCGGGTCCTCGCGCGGCTCGAACTGGCGCTCGGCACCCAGACAAATGCGCCGCATCGCCGCCACCGCCAGATCGGGGTGCGCGCCGGCGGCGGTCTCCTGCGACAGCATCACCGCGTCGGTGCCGTCGATCACCGCGTTGGCGACGTCCAGCACCTCGGCGCGGGTCGGGATCGGCGCGCTGACCATGCTCTGCAGCATCTGCGTCGCGGTGATCACGGCGCGGTTGCGCTGCACCGCCTCGCGGATGATCTTCTTCTGCAGGCCCGGCAGCTCGGCGTCGCCGATCTCCACGCCGAGATCGCCGCGCGCCACCATCACCACGTCGCTGGCGTCGATGATCGAGGCCAGCACCGGTATCGCGTCGGCGCGCTCGATCTTGGCCACCAGTCCGGCTTCGCCGCCGGCGGCGCGCAGCAATGCGCGCGCTTCCTCGATGTCGGCGGCCGAGCGCACGAACGAGACCGCCAGAAAATCCGCCCCCAGCTCGGCGGCGAGACGGATGTCGGCGCGATCCTTGTCCGACAGCGCCGCCACGCTCAGCCCGCCGCCCTGGCGATTGAGTCCCTTGCGGTCGGACAGGGCGCCGCCGACGCGCACGCGGGTACGGATCTCGGCACCGCGCACGTCCAGCACTTCGAGCGCGATCAGGCCGTCGTCGAGCAGCAGCACGTCGCCCGCGGCGACGTCGTCCGGCAGTCCGGCGTAGCTGACGCCGACACGGTGGACGTCACCCGGTGCCGCCTCGGCGCGGCAGTCGAGCACGAACTCCGCGCCCACGACCAGCGCGACCGGCCCGCCCGCGAAGCGTTCGATGCGGATCTTCGGCCCCTGCAGGTCGGCCAGCACCGCCACCTCGCGGCCGGCAGCCGCGGCGGCCGCGCGCGTCGCGGCGGCGCGGCGCAGATGATCCGCGGCGGCGCCGTGCGACAGGTTCAGGCGGACCACATCCACGCCCTCGGCGATCAGGCGTTCGAGCATGCCGGGGGCGTCGGTGGCGGGGCCGAGGGTGGCGACGATCTTGGTGCGGCGGAGCGTTTCGTTCATCTTCCAAAGCTAACACGGCCGCACGTCGTCGCAAGCACCCCACGAGCACGAAACAGCAACTCGCGGACTTCGACTTTGCCTGCCCCGAGTGACGCCCAAGGGGTGTCATCCCTGGCGCGGCGTTCAAGGGCGCGAGAGTGCCCCATTACCCTTCGCTGCGCTCAGGGTGACAACGATGCCTATCCAGACCCTTCGCTGCGCTCAGGGTGACAACGATGCCTATCCAGACCCTTCGCTGCGCTCAGGGTGACAACTTCGTTGTCATCCTGAAGCCGAAGGCTGAAGGATCTCCGCCCGAACACACCGCCGTCACTCAACGCGATGCCTGCACGGCGAGGATCGCCTGCACGAAGGCCGGATCCGGGACACCGGAGGCGTCGGTGGTGGCGCGGATGCGGCCCTCGGCATCGAGCAGGGCCACGACCACGTTGTGGCTGTAACCGCCGCCCGGCAGCGGCCGGTAGGCGATGCCGAGCACCCCGGCCAGCATGCCCTCGTCGCCCTGTTCGGGGCGCGCCAGGCGAAACAGCGGCGCCTGCACGTGATGCTCGGCGGCCACCTTGCGCAGCATGGCGACATCGTCGTGCGCCGGATCAAAGCTCACCAGCACCACCGCAACCGGCGCGCCGCCCTGCCGGCGCAGCGCCTGTTCGATGCGCTTGAGGGATTCGATCTCCAGCGGGCACACCATCCGGCAGGAGCCGTAGAACATGCCGACCAGGCGCGGCGCACCGCGCAGCGAGGCGAAGGCGAAGGCCGCGCCCTGCTGATCGCGCAGCTGCAGCGGCGGAATCCGGTACACCGAATCCTGCGGCAACGGCGGCGCAGACGGCGGCGCGGCGACGGCCCACGGCGACACCAGCGCAAGGCAGGCCAGCAACAAGGACAGACATGGCAGGCGCATGGTCATTCTCCGGAGAGATCACGAACGCAGCGAAAACCGACGCGCGGTGCGGCGTCGGCGGGTTTGAGCGCGGTCAGGGCGGCGACGCGCATCATCAGCGCGAACTGGTTCTTGTCGGCGAACGCCAGCGCCGATCCGCCGCACAGCGCCAGCGACGGCCCGCCGCCGGCGACCCGCGCATCCGCGTTCGGAAACATCGCGGCGTAATCGCCGGTCCATTCCCACAGCAGGCGGTTGAGATCGCGCACGCCCCAG
>JAJYMF010000383.1 GCA_021787175.1 Pseudomonadota bacterium
CGGACTGGATCGTTCCGCCGCCCAGCATCGCGCCCGGCTCGCCTATGCCGCCTATGTCGGCTTCCTGCAGATGAACCTCAACCTCGGCGTGCCGCGTTTGAGCCACGACGAGTACGAGGCCTACGTCGAACACGTCATCGCCGCGCTGGTCCCGGACTGATCGGACCCACCCTGGCTGCGCTGCAGTGCGGCGTGCCCCCCGCCGCATCGGACCGTTAAGGTTCCACGCCTATACGCATGGAGCCGCACCCATGACCAGCTCGCTCGCCGCCCTCAACCGCTGGGTCGAGGACGTTGCCCGTCATACCCATGCTGCGGTCATTCACTGGTGCGACGGCACGCAGCAGGAGTACGACGCGCTGGTGGCGCACATGCTCGCCACGGGCGATCTGATCGCGCTCAATCCGGCCACGCATCCGCGCTGTACCCTGCACCGCTCGCATCCGTCCGACGTGGCGCGCGTCGAGCACCTGACCTTCGTCTGCACGCGCGAGCGCGACGACGCCGGTCCCAACAACCACTGGATGGCGCCGGACGCAGCGCATGCGAAGATCGATGCGTTGTTCGCCGGCTGCATGAAAGGCCGCACGCTGTACGTGTTGCCCTACTGCATGGGCCCGATCAACTCGCCGCTGGCGCGCTGCGGCGTCGAGATCACCGACAGCCCCTACGTCGTCGCCAACATGCGCATCATGACCCGCATGGGCGCGCAGGCCCTGGCGCGCATCGAGCGCGAGGGCCGCTTCGTCAAGGGTCTGCACTCCACCGGCGAACTCGACCCCGAGCGCCGCTTCATCATGCACTTCCCCGAAGAGCTCACCATCAAGTCCTACGGCTCCGGCTACGGCGGCAACGCCCTGCTGGGCAAGAAGTGTCACGCCCTGCGCATCGCCTCGTGGCAGGCGCGGCAGGAGGGCTGGCTGGCCGAGCACATGCTGATCGTCGGCATCGAGAATCCGCAGGGGCAGACGCACTACGTCGCCGCGGCCTTCCCCTCGGCCTGCGGCAAGACCAACCTGTCCATGCTGATCCCGCCGGAAGGCATGCGCCGCAAGGGCTGGAAGGTGTGGACCGTGGGTGACGACATCTGCTGGATGCAGCCCGGCGCCGATGGCCGGCTGTGGGCGATCAACCCCGAGGCCGGATTCTTCGGCGTGGCGCCCGGCACCAGTGCCCGGACCAATGCCAACGCGCTGGCGATGCTCGACCACGATACGATTTTCACCAACGTGGCCCTCACCGCCGACGGCCAGCCGTGGTGGGAAGGCTTGCCGGGCACGCCCGCGTTCGACTGGCAGGGCCGGCCGCATGACGCGGCCAACGGCCCGGCCGCGCACCCCAACTCGCGTTTCACCGTCAGCGCCAGGCAGTGCCCGAGCCTCTCGTCGCACGCCGAAGACCCGCAGGGCGTGCCGATCAGCGCCATCATCTTCGGTGGGCGTCGCGAGCATCTGGTGCCGCTGGTGTTCGAGGCCCGCGACTGGGCGCATGGTGTACTGGTCGGCGCGGCGATGGGCTCGGAGACGACCGCCGCCGCCACCGGCGCGGTCGGCGTGCTGCGCCGCGACTCGATGGCGATGAAACCCTTCTGCGGCTACAACTTCGCCGACTACTTCGCGCACTGGCTGAGCTTCGACCGTCCCGGTGCCAGGCTGCCGAGGATCTTCCACGTCAACTGGTTCCGCAAGGGCGCCGATGGCAGGTTCCTGTGGCCGGGCTTCGGCGACAACCTGCGCGTGCTGGAATGGATCATCGGCCGCTGCGAAGGCAAGACCGGCGCGACGGAAACGCCGATCGGCCAGCTGCCGCGGCCGCAGGACCTTGATCTCGACGGGCTCGCCATCGACCCCGCCGCCCTCGCCGCTTTGCTGGCGATCGATCACGGCGGCTGGCGCGCCGAGCTTGCCGGCATCAGCGAGTACCTCGACAGCTATGGTGCACGCACCCCGGCGCGGCTGCGTGCCGAGCAGCAGCGCCTCGCTGCGGCGCTGGCCGACGAACCCATCCCCGCACGCAAGGTAGCGACGGCATCCTGAGGACCATGAATCTGGCTGCCGCGCACTGATGCACACCAGTCATTCGGTGCTGGATCGTTTGCTGGATGAAACCGATACCGGCCTGACGATCGATACCCTGAGCCGTGCAGCCCAGGCACTGAGCTACCGAGTCGGCGTCGAGCTGGCTGCGGCATGAAACGTCCTCCGAGCCATTCGCTTCGGCCGCCTGGATATCCAAAGCGTCAGCGGCCGGGCACGCCCGGGCCGACAGCCCGCGCGTCGCCGTGACCACGGTCAACGGCGACGTCGATCTTGCCGGCGCGATGCCGTCGCTGCATGTGGAAACCGTCAGCAGCGACATCACCCTGCCAACGGCTGGAGCCGATCTGCGCCTGCAGACGGTCTCGGGCAACCTCCGCGTCGGCGGCGGTCCGCTGCGCGATGCCGACGTCGGCAGCGTCTCCGGCGACGTGCAGATCACAACCGCGGCCGCGTGTCGGCGCGGTGGCACGTCGGATCGGCGCTGTCAGTCAGATCCTTCGCGTTGCTCAGGATGACAACCAGAGAAAAACGGATGTCACCCAGAGCGCAGCGAAGGGTCTGGTCGGCGAAGGCGTGCTGACTGCAGCACCCAGGGCAAAACATGACAGCAGGCGACGCGTGACGCTGCGCTATGGCGCAGGCCAGGGCCGCATCCGTCTCGAAATGTTCAGCGGCGATATCCGCGTGAGCGGCAACGCGCCATGAACATCCTCAGCGGACCGATGGAATCGCGGACGGCTGGAACAGCAGATAGGTCGAGAGGATGTACTTGTCGTTGGACCGCGGCGGAAGACCAGCGTGCTGGTACATCCAGTAGGGTGGAAACATCAGCAACCGTCCGGCGCGGGCCTGCACCTTGATGCCGAGATCGCAGAATTCGGTCTCGCCGCCCTCGGCGACGTCATTGAGGTACCAGAGGAACACCAGGTAGCGATTCGCCGCTTCGTTGATCGAGTCGAAATGCGGCTGAAAGCGCTCTTCCGTTTCCTTCCGGTAGCGCTTGATGATCAGATCGGCGGTGCGCTGGCTCGGGGGAATCGGCAGCGTCAGCGGCATCTCGACGTTGTAGCGTTCGAGATACTCGTCAACCTGCGCAAAGAAGAATCCCTGCATCGCCGGATCGGCCAGCCGGGTCAGATTGAGCTCGGTCCATGCGCTGTGATCCAGTCCGGCACGCAGGCCGCGTCCATTGACTTCCTGCAGGGTCTGCATCTGCTCGAAGCCGGCAATCAACCCGGCGCACAACTCCGCCGGCAAGACGTTGTCGTAGCAGCGCACATAATGCTGCAGCCGGTCGCCGGCGCGTGCCGCAGGGACGGATTCGAGATCAGGCGTCATAGTTCCAGTGATCCAGGATCGGCTGCAGGATCGTCAGCACCGGCGCGAAGGCCTCACGATAGCGGCGCCAGCGCCCGATCGCATCCGTACGCAAGGGTTCGACCACCTGCGCATAGCTGGGCGTGCTGATGAATCCGCGCGCCAGCGCCCGTGCGCGATAGTTCTTCATCTTCGCGACATCCGCAACATTCAGATAGGCACCAAGCCGGGCCAGCCCGGCATCGACGTCGGTCACCAGATCCTCGTACCGGCATGTCAACACGTCGGCATGCAGGACTTCAACATGGTGTCGCCAGTGGCTGTGGAACGCCGCATACTCGTGAGCAAGGCGCTCGATCGAGGCGCAGAGCGCAGCTACATCCGGGTCACGGAATTGCTGCATGTAGCAACTGAGAATGGCATCGCAAGGGTGGCGCTGGCAGTAGATGATCCGCGCCTGCGGAAAAACACGCCGTATCATCGGCAAGGCGAGCAGATTCAGAGGATTCTTGTCCACCAGGCGTACGCCGGGCTTGACGTTCACCACCCTGCTTACTGCATCCCAGTAGACAGAACGCAGCGTGTTGAGGTCCGCTGTCGACAGCATGATCAGACCGTCCGGGTAAGGCGACTCGCGTGCGCCGATCCAATCGATCATGCGCCGTACGAAGGGCTGCTCGTCGGTGGATACGAAGCGGTCATGCGCGGCCAGCATCTGCTCGACCAGCGTAGTGCCTGAGCGCGGGAAGCCGACGACAAACACCGGCGATTCCCACGCATCCGGGAGCTCGTCACGGTGCCAGGCGGAGACTTCGGCGGCCGACAACTGCCGGTCAGCGATGCACAGCGGACCCGTGCGTGCTGCCCCGGGATGCCATGCCGCGCTTGCCGCACCGAGCTGCAATCCATGGGCCTGTGCAAGCGCATCGAGCGCACCTGCCACATCGTCGAGCCGGTCGCAGGCGCGTGCGAGACCAAAATACAGCGGTGTGCGGTCACGCCAAGCCACATCCGTCGCGAGCGCCTCTTCGTAGCAACGACGTGCCAACGCATAGTCCTTGTCGCGCAACGCCATTACCGCGGCCGCATTGAGTCGTTCCTGCCGTGCCTCGGGATCGGTGATCCCCTCGGCCGGCGGCAGGGACTGCAGCAGCGCTCGCGCCTCATCGACACGGTTGACGCGCTCGTGGGCCAGCACCCGGCGCGCGCCGGCACGGATACGGTTGCTCAGATCATGAAAATGGCCACGCAGGATTTCGTCACCATCCGCGAAAACGCCCAGCTGGACCAGCAGCCAGCCCAGCTCCAGCATCGCCTCGTCGGATTGGCGCGGCCAGCGACGCCAACCCTCGATGAGCACCGCCGCTCCAATCTCGTCGTAGCAGGCATGACTGGCGATCGCGGCCCAGATGCACATGCCGGGCTCGGCGTCCTTGAGTGCGCAAGCTGCGCGCAGATGCTCGCGCGCCTGCGCATACTCACCGCGATTGAGATGCAGCAGGCCGATATTGGCCTGCAGGCGAGCGCTGCCAGGATGAAGCCGCAGAGCACTCTGATAGGCAGCGAGTGCGGCAGCCCCATCGCCGAGGGCGCGCACGATATTGCCCAGATTGTTCCAGTGCTGCCAAGTCTGCGGGAACTTTCGCGTCAGTCGCTGCAGGATGTCCTGCGCTGCCTGCAGATTGCCCGTGTTCTGCTCGCACGCGGCAAGCAGCGACAGTGCGCTCTCGTTGCCGGGCATGCTCTTGCTCAGCGTTCGCGCCAGATCCAGCGCGTCCGCATGACGTGCCGTCTGCATGGCCTCGACGATAGCGGCGATCAACCGGCTGGACATGGCAGGCGATCACTCAGCCGTATAGCCCCAGTGCTCGATCACCGGCTGCAGCACCGGCAACACCGGTTCGAGGTATTCGCGATAGCGTTGCCAGCGACCCACGGCTTTCTTGTTCAGCGGCTCGACGACTTGCGCGTAGCTCGGCGTGCTGATGAAACCCTTGGCTCGCGCATGCTCCTGGAACTTCGCAAGCGCACCCACATCGCTGAGATCGAGATGCGTCGCGACACGCTGGCTCTGGGTCGCGAAATCATCGAGCAGGTCCTCGTAGCGCAATTCGAGCACGGCCGGACGGAACAGTTCGGCGTGATGCAGCCAGAACTGCATGGCGTTGACATAGCCGCGCGCCAGGCGATCCAGCGAGGCACACAGCACCTGGAATGCGGGTGCGCGGTAGCTCTGCATGAAGTTGCTGAGAATCACGTCGCAGGGATGCCGCAGCGCGAGCACGATGCGTGCATGCGGGAACAGCCGGTGAATCATCGGCAGGCGCAGCATGTTCAACGGGTTCTTGTCGACCAGTCGGTCGCCGGGTGCGAGATTGACGACATCGGCCACGCGCTGCCAGTACACGGACCGCAAGCGGTCGAGGTCGACCTGACTCAAGCGATCGAGATCGTCGGGATACTGCAAACCACGCGACTGCATGGCCTCGATGACATCCTGGAGAAACGCGCGTTCATCCATGGCCTGCAGGCCCGGGTGGGCGTCCAGCATCTGCTCCAGCAGTGTCGTTCCCGAACGCGGGAATCCCAGCACGAAAATCGGGGACTTCGTCGCGGACGGCACCTCGGGGTCGGCCAGCCAACGGCCATGCGACTCGGCGTCGACCTTGTAACGGACGATATTCAACGGCTCGGCATCCGGCGCCAGCAGTTCCGGCACCAGCTGCGTCGCATGACGAAGCTGCAATTCGTGCGCTCTCGCAAGCGCTTGCATGGCGCCGGGTACGTCGCCCGCCGCATCGCAAGCCTTGGCCAGCGCGAACCACTGCGGCGATCGGCTTACATGGGCCTCGGAGCCCTGCAGGTGCGATCGATACAGTTTCACCGCCTCCGCGTGGCGTCCCCGGCGCGCCGCCAATGCCGCGCGCGCCGCGGATTCCTCCTCGCGATCGACACTCCCCGGGATCAGCGCAGCCAGCATCGCCTCCGCCTCGTCCAGTCGATTGACCCGCTCGAGCAGGGCCACCAGGCGCAAGCGCGCCAGCGGCGCCGCCTCGGGGTGCCGCTGCATCAGGAATCGCAGTCGTTGCTCGGCCTCTTCGGTGCGCCCCAATTGCATCAGCGCGGCAGCAAGATCCGGCTCGAGCACCGGACCCAGATAGAGCCACTGCGCATGATCGGCCAGCAGGCTCTCGGCAACCGAGGTCTCCGCACATTCGTAGCTCGCCAGCGCACCGTAGATGCGCGGTTCCGGCAAGCTCGGATCGAGCCGGAACGCGGCCAGCATCAGATCGCGCGTTTCGACGGCATCGCCGCGCTGCCAGCGCAGTACGCCAAGATTCGACAACAAGACGGGATTGCCAGGCTCAAGCTTTAGCGCGTGACGGTAGTTTGCCTCCGCCGCCACCAGCTCGTTCATTTCCCGTTGCGCAGTGGCCAGATTGCTCCAATGTGCCGGCTGCATCGGCTCCAGTTCGGTGAGCCGCTTGTAAAGTGAAAGCGCCTCGTTGGCCCGATTCTGCATGCCCAATGCCACGGCCAGCAAAAGCGTGGCCTGGGGTTCAT
>JAJYMF010000080.1 GCA_021787175.1 Pseudomonadota bacterium
CCGATCGGCACCGGACTGTTGCGGATGATCCACTCGCGCGTCTCGTGGATGTGCCGGCCGGTGCTGAGGTCCATCACCGTGTCGGCGCCCCAGCGGATCGCCCAGACCATCTTCTCCACTTCCTCGGCGATGGAACTGGTCAGCGCCGAGTTGCCGATGTTGGCGTTGATCTTCACCAGGAAGTTGCGGCCGATGATCATCGGCTCGGATTCGGGATGGTTGATGTTGCTGGGGATGATGGCGCGACCGCGCGCCACTTCGTCGCGCACGAACTCGGGCGTGATGCGTGCCGGAATCGCGGCATTGAAGCTCTGCCCCGCGTGCTGCCTGAGCAGGCCGCTGTCGGCCAGCGCCTCCAGCCGCTGCTGCTCGCGGATGGCGACAAACTCCATCTCCGCGGTGACGATGCCGCGGCGCGCGTAGTGCATCTGCGTCACGTTGGCGCCGACCTTCGCGCGGCGCGGGCGCGGCAGGTTCGGAAAGCGCACCGCCGCCAGTTCGGCGGCCTCGGCATGGCGGCGCGCGAAATCCGAGCTGCGCGCAGGCAGAGGCTCGCTGTCGCCGCGCGCCTCGATCCAGTCCGCGCGCAGCGCCGGCAGCCCGGCGGCAAGATCGACCCGGTAGTCGGGGTCGGTGTAGGGGCCGGACGTGTCGTAGACCGCGAGCGCCGGATTGGACTCGACGCCGAACGTCGCCGGCGTGGCCGCCTGCGCGATCGCGCGCATCGGCACGCGCAGGTCCGGACGCGAGCCCTGCACGTGGATCTTGGCCGAGCCGCGCAGCGGTGCGGTCACCGCGGCCGACAGCGCCTCGGTGGCGCGCAGCAATTCGGAAGCAAGGGCGTTCATGGGCATCGTCCTGGTGGCGGTGGACGAAGCGGCGGCATCGGGCGGCCCCGACGAAGCTCCCTACGCCGGAACGATCCGGATCAGGTTCGAAGGGTCTCTCTCAGCCTGTCGCAACAGGCACCCCCGCTTCTCGCCTCTATTCAAACACGAAGCGGATGCGGCGGGCGAGCCGCCGGTCAACGCGGCGCGTAAGCGCGCAGGAACATCTCCACCGCCGCGATGACGTTGGCGCGCACTTCGCGCTCGACGGTCTCGGCGCAGTCGCCTTCGCAGCCGAACAGGCGCTTGAGGTGCATGTCGCCCTTGAGCAGGGCCAGAAACTGCACGGCCGCCCGATGCACGTCGGGGATATCCAGCGCGCCGGCGGCGACGGCGGCCTCGAGGAACTGCTCCATCAGCGCATGGCTGCGCCCGGGACCTTCTTCCCACAGCAGCAGGCCGAGGCGCGGGTTGCCCTCACGGCAGTCGCTGACGATCGCACGCCAGGTGCCGATGGCCTCGGCGCTGACCATGATGTCCGCGTGCGCCTGGGCGATCTGCAGCAGCGCGGCGCGGATGCCTTCGCCGTTGCTGCGGAACAGCGCATCCGGGATCAGCGCCCGGCAGCGCGCGCGGATCGCTTCACGGAACAGGCGATCCTTGTCGCCGAAGTGGCTGTACACGGTGAGCTTGGACACGCCCGCCTCCGCCGCCACCGCGTCCATGCTGGTGCCTTCGTAGCCATGCTTCACGAAGAGCCGCTTGGCGGCTTCCAGAATGGCCGTGCGCTTGCCCATGTCCTTGGGCCGGCCAGGGCCGCAGGCGCGGGGAGCATCGACAGGCTTGATTGCCGGATTCATGCTCTTTATTATACGATCAAGTTCACTAATAATCCAGTGCGGTGACCCACGCCGCCGGCCCCGATGCCATGACCACAGCCGAACTCGTGCTCAACCCTGCGTATCGCCATGCGCAACGCAGCTTTGCCGCCTGGCTGGAAGCTGCCGACGGCCTGCGCCAGCAGGCCTTCACCGCGCGTGCGGCGCTGCGGGCATTGAGCGCGGTGGAGCGCAGCCGGCTGGCGCGCTGGCTGGCCTGGCTGGGCGCCAGCGAAGCGCTCCGCGGCAAACTGCCGCTGGTCGAGCGGCTGCTGCGTCTGGATGCCGCCCTGGCGCGCGCGGTGATCTCGGCCACGCGCCGTCTGCCGCAGCGCAGCGGGCGCGAGGCGCGCTTCGAGATGACGTCCGTCAATCGCGCCGGATGACCTCCGGCACTGCGCAGACGGCCTGCGCTCAGGCAGTTTCGCGTTGCCGCTGCCCGGTCCCTGCGCCTATCCTTTCCGCCCCCTTCCGCCGCAAGTGAACGCTCTGATGGCACTCGACTACGAACAGGCCCGCCAGACCATGGTCGAAAGCCAGGTGCGCACCTGGGATGTGCTCGACCCGCGCGTGCTCGACACGCTGTCGCGCGTGCGCCGCGAGGATTTCGTGCCGGCGGCTTACCGCGCGCTGGCGTTTGCCGACCTCGGCCTGCCGCTCGGCCACGGCGAGGTGATGATGAAGCCGGTCGTCGAGGGTCGCCTGCTGCAGGCGCTGGCCCTGCAGCCGGAGGACGAGGTGCTGGAAATCGGCACCGGCTCGGGTTTTCTCACCGCCTGCCTGGCGACCCTGGCCCGCCGCGTCGCCAGCGTGGATCTGCGCAGCGATTTCGTGCAGGCGGCCCAGGCGCGGCTGCTGGCCGCGGGACTCGGCAACACCGAACTCATGGTGGCGGAGGCGGTGCGGGATTTCGCCCCCGGACGCAGCTTCGACGCCATCGCCGTCACCGGCGCCGTGCACAGCATTCCCGCGCGCTTTCTCGACTGGCTGCGGCCGGGCGGCCGCCTGTTCGCCATCCGCGGCGAATCGCCGGTCATGCAGGCGGTGCTGGTGCGCCACGCCGGCGACGGGCGTTTCAGCGAAGAGAGTCTGTTCGAAACCGACCTGCCCTATCTCGCGCACGCCGCGCCGCCGCCGCGCTTCAGCCTCTGAGCGCTGCACGCACCCCCAAGGAACCCGCCGCATGAGCCGACCGATGATCCGCACGCTGCTGCCTTTCGCCGTGGCCCTGATCCTGCTGCCGGGCATGGCGGGCGCGGAAGACCTGCTGCAGGCCTATCAACAGGCGCGCGACTCCGACCCGGTGCTGGCGCAGGCCGGCGCGCAGCAGCGCGCCACCCGCGAGGGCATCACCCAGGCACGCGCGCTGCTGCTGCCGCAGATCTCTGCCAGCTACAGCTACAACCGCGATCACGGCACCTCCAGCAGCACGCAGCCTTTCAACACCAGCGCCGGCTTCCAGATCTTCAGCTTCACCTCGTCCAATCGCAGCTATGGCACTACCTTGCAGGGCACGCTCAGCCAGACCCTGTTCGATTTCTCCAAGTGGTCCAACTACAAGGCCAGCCAGGCGCAGGCCGCCAGCCAGGACGCCAGCTACGAGGCGCAGGCGCAGAACCTCTACCTGCGCGTGGCCACCGCCTACTTCGCCGTGCTCACCGCGCGCGACCAGTTGAGCTTCGCCGAAGCCAACGAAAAGGCCCTGGCCAGCCAGCTCGACCAGGCCCAGCAGCGCTTCAACGTCGGCCTGGCGGCGATCACCGACGTCAACCAGGCCAAGGCCCAGCACGATGCCGCCGTGGCGACCGTGATCAGCTCGCGCAACACCCTCGACGATGCCCGCGAGGCGCTGACGCAGATCACCGGCAAGCCGGCGATCGATCTGCGCATCCTGCGCGACGACATCCCGCTGGTGCCGCCGACGCCCAGCGACCAGGAGGCCTGGGTCAATCAGGCGCTGGCGCAGAACCCCGCCCTGCTGGCGCAGCAGCAGCAGGTGCGCTCGGCCGACGACAGCATCAGTGCCGCGCGCGCCGGCCATTTGCCGACCCTGTCGGCGCAGCTGACCTACACCCGCGCGCCCGGCTGGGGCGATCAGAGTTCGCGGCTGTTCGGCGCCTATCACACCAACACCATGCGCTATGACACCGCGATCGGCGTGGTGCTCAGCGTGCCGATCTTCAGCGGCTTCGCCACCCAGTCGCGCGTGCGCCAGGCGATCGACCAGCGCGACGTGCAGCAGGACGTGCTCGAACAGGATCGCCGCGCGCTGGTGCGCAATACCCGCAACGCCTACCGCTCGATCATCGCCGGCATCAGCAGCGTCGAGGCCAACCGCCAGGCGGTGCTCTCGGCCAAGAGTTCGCTGGAAGCGACCCAGGCCGGCTACGAGGTCGGCACCCAGACCATCGTCGACGTGCTGCTGGCCCAGCAGACCCTGTTCCAGGCCGAGAGCGCCTATTCGCAGGCGCGCCACGCCCTGGTGATCAACCAGCTCACGCTCAGGGCCGATGCCGGCACGCTCGGCTACCAGGACCTCGAACAGGTCAACGCCCTGCTGAAGTAGTCCGCGCCGGCGCTGCCCGCGCGGATTCCGTGCAGCGCCCCTCCCGCAGCAGCTGCTCGATCGGCGCCAGCGTCGCCGCCAGCGCGCCGCGCCCCTGCTCGATCACCGCCACTCCCGCCGCACCGGCCTGCGCACGCGCCGCCGCATCGCCCAGCCAGGCCAGCACCGCCGGGCCCAGCGCCGCGGCGTCGGCAATCCGCCGCGCCGCGCCCGCGGCCAGCAGCGCGTCGGTGATTTCCTCGAAATTGAACGTATGCGGGCCGACCAGCACCGGCACCGCCAGCGCCGCCGGCTCCAGCACGTTGTGGCCGCCGATCGGCGCCAGGCTGCCGGCAACGAACGCAACCTCGGCGGCGGCGTAGAAGTCCAGCAGCTCGCCCAGCGTGTCGATCACGAAGCACTGCGTCGGCACCGACGGCAGCCGCTCCGCCTGGCGCGTGGCCACCGCGAAGCCGAGGCTGCGCGCGGCCTGCTCGACCGGGCGAAAGCGTTCGGGATGGCGCGGCGCGATCAGCAGCAGCGCGTCCGGCAACCGCCGCAGCACGGCCAGATGGGCCTGCAGTACCGCCAGCTCCTCGGGCTCGTGGGTGCTGGCGGCGATCCACACCGGGCGTGCGGGGCCCCACTGCCGGCGCATCGCCGCGCCGGCGAGCCGCGCGGCGTGCGGCGGCGGCATGTCGTACTTGAGATTGCCGACCACGCTGATGCGCGCGGCCGGCACGCCCAGCTCGCCGTAACGCTGGGCGTCGGCGCGAGTCTGTGCCGCGACGTGGGCCACGCTGCGCAGTGCCGTGCGGATCAGCGTGCGGCCCGGCCAGTAGCCGCGCATCGAACGCTGCGACAGCCGCGCGTTGGCGATCACGATCGGTACCCGCGCGCGCGCGCAGGCGGCGTAGAGATTGGGCCAGATCTCGGTCTCGACGATCACTCCGAGGCAGGGCCGCACGCGGGCCAGGAAGCGCCGCACCGCACCGGGAAGGTCATACGGCAGGTAGACGTGGAACACCCGCGCGCCGAACAGCTGGCGCACCCGCGCCGAGCCGGTCGGCGTCACCGTGGTCAGCAGCAGGGGCCGCTCGGGATGCTGCGCCAGCAACGCCTCGACCAGCGGCACGGCGGCGTTGACCTCGCCGACCGAGACCGCGTGCACCCACATCGCGCCGGCGGTCGTCGGGGGTGCGAAGAAGCCGAAGCGTTCGCGCCAGCGACCGAAATAATCGTGATAGCGCACGCCGCGCGCGGCCAGCCGCAGCATCACCAGCGGCGTCAGCAGATACAGGGCCAGGGTGTAGAGAAGACGCGGCAGCACGGCGCTCGCTCGCAGCAGGCGCGGCAGTATAGCGGCGCACCCGCAGCGACCCCGCCCCGTGCGCAGCTGCCGCTGACGCCACGCGACCCGGTGCTACCATCGCGGCGCATGTCGCCGCCTTCCCGGTTGCCCTTCCCCCGCCGTCTGCTGGCGCCGCGCCACTGGCCGGCGTGGCTGGGCGTCGCCGCCATCCGCGGGGTCGCCGCCCTGCCCTATCGCCTGCTGCTGGCGCTGGGCGGCGCGCTGGGGTGTCTGGCCGCGCCGCTGCTGCCCGCGCGCCGCCGCGTCGCCGCGCGCAACCTGGCGCTGTGCTTTCCCGAACTGGACGCCGCCGCGCGCGCGCGACTGCTGTCGGCGAATCTGCGCGACCTCGGCCGCATGCTGGTGGAGTTCGCGCTGGGCTGGATGGGCAGCGATGCCGCGCTGGCGCGCGTGCCGCTGGCCATCGACGGATTGGAGCATCTCGCCGATGCGCGCGCCGCGGGACGCGGCGTGCTGCTGGTCGGCGGCCATTTCTCGCACCTCGAACTGTGTGCCCGGCTGGTCTCGCAGCGCATCCGCATCGCCGGCATGTACCGGGTGATGGACAACCCGGTGTTCGAGCATGTCGTGCTGCAGGCGCGCCTGCACTATGCCGACGCGATGTTCACCCGCGAACAGCTGCGCGCGACGGTAAAATATCTGCGCGGCGGCGGCACGGTCTGGTACGCGCCCGACCAGGACATGCGCGGCAAGGATCACGTGTTCGTGCCGTTCTTCGGCGTGCCGGCGGCGACCATTCCCGCCACGCATCATCTGGCCCGGCTGTCCGGCGCGGCGGTGCTGCCGTTTGCGCACCGGCGCCTGCCCGGCGGCGGCTACGCGATCCGCATCGAGGCACCGCTTGCTGGTTTTCCCGGTGACGACGTGATCGCCGACACCGCCCGCGTCAACGCCGCGATCGAGCGGATGGTGCGCGCGGCGCCCGAGCAATACCTGTGGGTGCACAAGCGCTTCAAGACGCGCCCGCCGGGCGCGGCGCCGATCTACTGATCGCGGGCGTCGCGGCGCGCGGCCTGCACGCGCGCCTCGTGCAGCTTGGCGTACTTCAGGAACACGTAGTAGGCACCGGTCGCCGCGCTGATGAAGCCGGCCCCGCCGTTGAGCAGGTAGCGCTTGCCCAGGTACTGGCGCAGGAAGAACACCGGCGGGTACAACACCATGCGCACGCCGGTGTAGCGCTGTCCGCGCGCCAGCTTGTGCGCGACCAGCCCGCTCGAATAGGCGTTGATCTTGGCCACCTTGGTGGCGATGTCGGGCTCGCCGTAGTGCAGGAAAGAT
>JAJYMF010000262.1 GCA_021787175.1 Pseudomonadota bacterium
GTCCTGGCCATAGAGATTCATGCCGGCCTCGAGGCGCAGGGTGTCGCGCGCGCCCAGCCCGGCGGGGGCGACCCCGGCCTCGCGCAGCCGATTCCAGAAGGTCACCGCGGCGGTCTCGGGCACCATGATCTCGAAACCGTCCTCGCCGGTATACCCGGTGCGGGCGATGAACAGGCCATCACCCTCGCAGGCGGCGAACTTGCCCAGCGCCTCGACGCGCGCGCGCGCCGCAGGCGTGAGCAATGCCAGCACCCTGGCGCGCGCCTGCGGGCCCTGCACCGCGATCATCGCCAGATCGCGACGCTCGCTGATGTCCAGATCGAACGCCGCCGCCTGCGCGGTGATCCAGGCCAGGTCCTTGTCGCGAGTCGCGGCGTTGACCACGATGCGGAAGAAATCCTCGCTCAGGTAATAGACGATCAGGTCGTCGATCACGCCGCCCTCGGGATTGAGCATGCAGGTATACAGCGCCTTGCCCGACACCTTCAGCTTGTCGACGCTGTTGGCGACCAGCCGGCGCAGGAACGGCCGCACTCCGGCTCCGTGCAGGTCGACCACGGTCATGTGCGAGACGTCGAACATGCCGGCGTCGCGGCGCACGGCATGATGCTCCTCGATCTGCGAACCGTAGTTGAGCGGCATGTCCCAGCCGCCGAAGTCCACCATCTTCGCGCCCAGCGCGCGGTGAGTGGCGTTGAGAATCGTGGTCTTGCTCATGGGCGGGTCCGCGACGGCAAAGCGGGGATTATCCGCCGACGACGCGCATGCACCAAGCACGCGCTGCCGTACGTCGGCCTGACGGCAGGCAGGCCATGTCTGCACGTCACGGCAACAGGCAGCTGGTAGCCTTGTGCGCATGGACCAGACAGGCGCCCCGGGTCGCGTCGAGCTGTCTGCCGCGCCGGATGGCACCGCCATGGTGCGCGTCTCGGGCGCATGGACGCTGCCGCACTTCGCCGCGATCGAACGCTCGATGCAGCCGGTCAAGACCGCGCTGCCCGCGCAGGCGCGGCTGGACCTCGACGGGTTGAGCGCGCTGGACACCGCCGGCGCCGGCCTGCTCAGCGTGCTGCTGGGGCCGGAGCGCCTACGCGCGATGCTGGACGCACTGCCCGATCTCGCGCCGGAACGCCGCGCCCTGCTCGAAACCGTCGGCTGCGCGGTGCACGACATCTTCGCACACCCGCCGCCGCAGCCTTACGCGCTGGGATTCATCGGCCTGCTGGCGCGCATCGGCAGCGCGGTCGAGGCGATCTGGCTGCAGACGCGCCTGCTGTTCGGCTTCGTCGGCCTGACCCTGGAAACTCTCGCGCGCAACCTGCTGCGCCCGCAGCGCTGGCGCATGGCCGCGCTGGTGACGCAGATCGAGCAGACCACGCTCGACGCGCTGCCGATCGTGTCGCTGCTGTCGTTCATGGTCGGCGCGGTGATCGCGTTCCTGGGCGCGACCGTGCTCAAGGACTACGGCGCCAGCGTGTTCACGGTGGATCTGGTGTCGTTCGCCTTCCTGCGCGAGTTCGGCGTGCTGCTGGCGGCGATCCTGCTGGCCGGGCGCACCGCGAGCGCGTTCACCGCCCAGCTGGGCGCGATGCAGGCGCACGAGGAAATCGACGCCATCCGCACGCTGGGGCTGGACCCGATCGAGGTGCTGGTGCTGCCGCGCGTACTGGCGCTGATGCTGGGCCTGCCGATGCTGACCTTCGCGGCGATGCTGGCGGGCATGCTCGGCGGCGCGCTGGTGTGCGTGCTGGCGATCGGCATCCCGCCGGCGATGTTCCTGTCGCTGTTCCACGCCGACACCCCGTTGCGTTACTTCTGGGTGGGCATGAGCAAGGCGCCGGTGCTGGCCTTCCTGATCGCGATCATCGGCTGCCTCGAGGGTTTCAAGGTCACCGGCAGCGCCGAGTCGGTGGGCGAGCGCACCACCTCCAGCGTGGTGCAGGCGATCTTCGTGGTGATCCTGGTCGACGCGCTGGCCGCGCTGTTCTTCATGGAGATGGGCTGGTGAGCGCGACGCCCGCCGCGGCCGTATCCGCGCCCGGCGCCACCCCGGTGATCGCGGTGGCTGACCTGACCACGCGCTTCGGCACACAGACGGTCCACGAACATCTCGATCTCGACGTGCCGCGCGGCGTGATCCTCGGCGTGGTCGGCGGCTCCGGCACCGGCAAGTCGGTGCTGCTGCGCACGATCATCGGCCTGCGCCGACCCGATGTCGGCCGCATCCAACTGCTGGGCGAGGACGTCTATGCGGCATCGACGGCGCAGCGCATCGCCGTCGAGCGCCGCATCGGCGTGCTGTTCCAGGACGGGGCGCTGTTTTCCTCGATGACCGTGACCGAGAACATCTGCGTGCCGCTGCGGGAACACACCGCGCTCAGCGCGCGCGACGCCCGTCGGCTGGCGACCCTGAAGATCGCCCTGGCCGGGCTGCCGCAGGACGCGCGCGACAAATATCCCTCCGAACTCTCCGGCGGCATGCGCAAACGCGCCGCGCTGGCGCGCGCGCTGGCGCTGGATCCGGAAATCCTGTTCCTCGACGAGCCGACCTCGGGGCTGGACCCGATCACCGCCGCCGGCTTCGACCGCCTGCTGCGCACGCTGCGCGACGCGCTGGGACTGACGGTCTACATGAATACCCACGATCTCGACTCGATCCACGCCGTCTGCGACCGCGTCGCCGTGCTGGCCGACCGGCGCGTGCTGGTCGCCGCCGACCTGGCCACGGTCGAGCGCTACGATCACCCGTGGGTGCAGGATTATTTCCGCGGCCCGCGCGGCCGCACCGCTGGCGCGGTCTACGCCGACGCCGTCCAGGAGGCTTGAGATGGAAACCCGCGCGCATCACGTGCTGATCGGCGCCTTCACCCTGGTGGTGGTGCTGGCCGGACTGCTGTTCGTGCTGTGGCTCGGCAAGAGCAGCGTCGACCATGCCTACGCCTACTACGACGTGGTCTTCAACGAATCGGTCACCGGCCTGTCCAAGGGCGGCATGGTGCAATACAACGGCATCAAGGTCGGCCAGGTGGCGGAACTCAAGCTCGACCCGCGCGATCCGCGCAAGGTGATCGCGCGCATCCAGGTCGAGGGGGACACGCCGGTCAAGCGCGACACGCACGCCAAGCTCGGCCTGCTGGGCCTGACCGGCGTCGCCTTCATCCAGCTCAGCGGCGGCTCGCCCGGCAGCCCGCCGCTGCGTGCCGCCGACGACGAACACGTGCCGGTCATCGTTGCCGACAACTCCGAACTGTCCAAGCTGCTCAACTCCAGCGAGGACATCGCCACCAGCGCCAACGAGATCCTGCAGCGCATCGAGACCCTGCTGTCCGAGCAGAACGTGGCGCACATCACCGCTACCCTCAGACATCTCGACGAGACCGCATCGGCGATCGCGGCCGAGCGCGGCCAGATGCAGCAGGCGATCGTGCAGCTGGCCGCCTCCAGCGCGCAGCTCAACGAAGCACTGGGCAAGATCAATCATCTCGCCGGCAGCACGGATGCGCTGGTCAACGACCAGGGCCGCGCCACGCTCGACAGCGCGCGCGCAAGCCTGGCCTCGTTCCAGCAGATGAGCGCCCAGCTGCAGTCGCTGATCGCGGAGAACCGCGGCGCGCTGGCCGCCGGCAGCCAGGGCGCGGCCGAACTCGGCCCGACGCTGCGCCAGCTGCAGGAGACACTGCGCAACATCAACGCGCTCAGCGAGCGCCTGCAGCACGCCCCCGCGGCCTATCTGCTCGGTCGTGACGCCCCCAAGGAGTACCAGCCGCGATGAAACGCCTCTCCCTGATGCTCGTGGCGCTGCTGACGGGTTGCGCCTCCCTGATCGCGCCGCGCGGGAGCGAGGACGTATTCATCCTGCCCGCGGCGCCTGCACCGATGCCTGCAGCGACCCCCGCATCCTTGCCTTGGTCGCTGACGCTGGCGACGCCGACCGCGTCCGGGCCGCTCGGAAGTCGCGCGCTGCTGGTCAGTCCGCAGCCGGATCAGGAGCAGGTGTATGCCGGCGCGCGCTGGGCCGAGCCGCCGCCGACGCTGTTGCGGCAACGCCTGCTCGCCGCATTTGCCGCCGACGGACGCCTGTCGCGCGTGGTTCCCGAAAGCGTCGGCGCTTTGACCCGCTATACGCTGAGCAGCGATCTCGACGATTTCCGGGTGATCGTCAGCGACGGGCGGGCACGGGTGCGCGTCGCGCTGACGGTCCGTCTGCTCGACAACCACAGTCGCCAACTGCTGGCGCAGCGGTCCTTCACCATCGAGGAGCCCGCCGCCGGCCGGAATGCGTCGCAGGTGGTCGCCGCGTTCGGCGCGGCATGCAACCGGCTGGCGCCGCAGGTGGTGGACTGGACGATCGCCAGCGCGGCATCGCCCGCGGTCAGCGCGCGCTGATCCGCTGCCCGGCCCGGAGCGCGATCGCCGCCGCCGCGCCCGGGGTCAGAGGTTGTAACCGCGCTCGTCGTGCAGGGCCAGATCGAGGCCCTCGGTCTCGGCCTCGGCGCCGACGCGCAGCGGCACGATGCGGCCGACCAGCCACAGCAGGGCCGCGCTCATCAGCGCGCCGTAGACGAGCACCACGATCACGCCCAGCGCCTGGCGGCCGACCTGGTCGAGCACGCTGACGCCCGCCGGCAGACCCGAGCCCCCCAGCGCGGCGTCGACGAACACGCCGGTCAGCAGCGCGCCGACGATGCCGCCGATGCCGTGCACGCCGAACACGTCCAGCGCGTCGTCGTAGCCGAAGCGGCGCTTGAGCCGCGACGAGGCGAAAAAGCACACCACGCCGGCGACGCCGCCGATCACGATCGCGCCCAGCGGCCCGCAGGTGCCGGCCGCCGGCGTGATCGCCACCAGTCCGGCCACCGCGCCCGAGGCGATGCCCAGCACCGAGGGCTTGCGGTGCGTCCACCACTCCACGCCCATCCATGCCAGCGCCGCCGCCGCCGCGGCGATGTGCGTGACCAGCAGCGCCATGCCGGCGATGCCGTCGGCGGCCAGCTCGGAGCCGGCGTTGAAGCCGAACCAGCCCACCCATACCAGCGCCGCACCGGTGACGGTGTAACCGAGGTTGTGCGGCGGCATCGGCTGCTGCGGCCAGCCGCGGCGGCGCCCGACCATCACGCAGGCGACCAGGCCGGCGATGCCGGCGTTGATGTGCACCACGGTGCCGCCGGCGAAATCGAGCACGCCGTGATCGGCCAGGAACGCGCCCGGCCCGCCCCAGACCATGTGCGCCACCGGCAGATAGATCAGCGTGAACCAGCCGGCGACGAACAGCAGCAGCGCCGAGAAGCGCATGCGCTCGGCAAAGGCGCCCACGATCAGCGCCGGGGTGATCACCGCGAAGGTCATCTGGAAGGCCACGTAGACCGTCTCGGGAATGCTGCCGACCAGCGCCGAGCGCCCGACCGCGACCAGCCCGGCCTTGCCCAGCCCGCCGATGAAGGCGTGCAGGTCGACCGCGCCGGGCACCATGCCGGCACTGTCGAAGGCGAGGCTGTAGCCGTACAGCACCCACAGCACGCTGACCAGCGCGACGATGGCCAGGCATTGCGCCATCACCGACAGCACGTTCTTGGCGCGCACCATGCCGGCGTAGAACAGCGCCAGGCCAGGCAGGGTCATCAGCAGCACCAGCGCGGTCGAGGTCAGCATCCACGCGGTGTCGCCGCGATCGAGCGCGGCCGGGGCGGCCTGCGCGACCGCGGGCGACAGGGCGATCACGACGGCCGGCAACAGCCACCAGCGCGGACGGCGACGGGATGCGATCGGCATGACGGACTCCCCGGATCGGACCCGCCAAGCATGCCGGATCGGAGTCGTTTGATCACGCAAGGCCCGGCATGTTTTGATACGGTGCTCGATTCAGCGATCGCTAATTCACGTCGCTACCGCCCTCCGCCGCGACCGCGTCGCATCCGGCGAGAATGTGGCGGAAAGTCAGGTTGATCCGCGGCATCACCGGTGCGCGCGTCTTCGGCAAATCGTGGCGATAGAGCCGCTGGGTCGCGCCGGCCATCAGCAGCAGGCTGCCATGCGCCAGTTCAAGCGAGAGTCCCGCGCCGCCATCGCGCGCGCGCAGACGGAAGCGGCGCGCGCCGCCGAGACTGATGCTGGCGATCAGCGGCTCGGACCCCAGCTCGGGCTCGTCGTCGCTGTGCCAGCCCATCGAATCGCGGCCGTCGCGGTACAGATTGGCCAGCACGCTGTTGAAGCGCGCTCCGCAGGTCGTCTCCAGCCGCGCGCGCAGCGCCGCCAGTGCCGGCAACCACGGCCGCGGCTCGAAGCGCACACGCGAATAGGTATAAGCCGCACCGGGGTCGCCGATCCAGCACGACAGTCGCGGCGCGTCGATCTCGCGCCCGAACAGGCGCAGACGATGCCGCTCCCATGGAATGGCCGCCGTCAGCACGGCGAACAGGGCGTCGGCTTCGGCCGCCGGCAGCCAGTCCGCCCGATAGTGCAATGACGCATCCGGCAGCGGCAGCGTGACAGCCGCCAAGTCAACGGCAAACGACGGAGTCATGGCGGTGACGCTTCACGATCGGTGTGCGGCGCCGTCCACGGAAACTCGATGCGCATGTGGAAACTCGTTGCCGTGATTCGATGCGGGCGATCGGCAGCCATCCGTCGTGAACATCACGCACACGATGGTCATCGCCCCCGCGATGCCCCCGCAACCCCTGCCGGCGCGAACGCGACGGCAGGGGCGGATAGAGGAGGAGTCGGCCCGTAAGCCGGGTTCTGTTCTAGACAGTCATTCCTCTAGGCCCGCCGTCACCGACGGGCTCCAGCAGCCAACCCGGGAGCGACGCGGGCCACGTCATGGCTCCCCTATTTGGCCTTGCTCCAGGTGGGGTTTGCCGTGCCGCGTGGCGTTG
>JAJYMF010000387.1 GCA_021787175.1 Pseudomonadota bacterium
GCCGAGGCCCAGGTAAAGCCGCCGCCGAAGGCTTCCAGCAGGAGATTCTGTCCGCGCTGCACGCGGCCCGAGCGCACGGCCTCGTCCAGCGCCAGCGGCACCGAGCCCGAGGAGGTGTTGCCGTGGCGATCGACGGTGACGATCACGCGTTCCATCGGCAGGCCCAGGCGCTTGGCGGTGGCCTCGATGATGCGCAGGTTGGCCTGGTGCGGGATCAGCCAGTCCACCTGCGACTCGCGCATGCCGGCGGCTTCCAGCGTCTCGCCGACGATGCGGTCCAGCGTCTTCACCGCGACCTTGAACACTTCGCTGCCGCTCATCAGCACGCGCACGCCGGCGTTGTCCTCGCCCGGCTTGAAGCCGACCGAAACACCGACCGGGTTGTACAGCAAGTGCTTGTAGCCGCCGTCGGCGTGCAGCTTGGTGGTGATGATGCCCGGCTCCTCGCTCGGCTCCAGCACCACCGCGCCGGCGCCGTCGCCGAACAGGACGCAGGTGGACCGATCGCCCCAGTCGAGCATGCGCGTCAGCGTCTCGGCACCGACCACCAGCGCCTTCTTCGACTGGCCGCTGCGCACCATCGCGTTGGCGACGCCCAGCGCGTAGACGAAACCCGAGCAGGCCGCGTTGACGTCGAAGGCCGCGCAGCCGTTGGCGCCCAGGCGATGCTGCAGCAGACAGGCCGTGGACGGGAAGATCAGGTCCGGCGTGGTGGTGCCAAGCACGATCAGGTCGATCTCGGATGCCTCGACGCCGGCGGCCTGCATGGCCGCGGTCGCGGCATGGAAGGCCAGATCACCCGTGGTTTCGCCCTCGGCCGCCATGTGCCGCTGGCGAATGCCGGTGCGCGAATGGATCCATTCGTCGCTGGTGTCGACCAGGCGTTCGAGATCGGCGTTGGTGACGACGCGACTGGGCAGATAGCTGCCGGTACCGGCGATGCGTGCGTACATCGGAAGGCGACCCTCTCAACACGTGCCGCGTGGAGCCGCGGCCGCAACGCGAAGCGGCGCGTCACCGCGCCGCTTCAGGGGTGTGCGGACGGCGCGCGAGCGCTCAGTCCTCGTCCGCGACCTTGGTGCCGGTGTCGATCACCTGCTTGCCGCGGTAGTAGCCATCCTTGGTGACATGGTGGCGGCGATGCACCTCGCCGCTGGTCGGATCGGTGGAAAGCTGCACCGTCTTCAGGGCGTCGTGGGAACGGCGCATGCCGCGGCGCGACGGCGTCTTGCGGCTCTTTTGCACAGCCATGGGTCAATCTCCGGAATCGAATCGTCGTTATTTCAGCGTCCGCAGCGCGGCAAAGGGATTGGCGCGTGCCGCGGGTTCCAACTCGTCGTCCGCCGGCGCAGCCCAGGCTGCAACGGCATCTTCGCTGCCCGGCCGCATCGGTACCAGCGGCAGCGCGAGCAGCAGTTCGTCCTCGATCACTGCCGCCAGATGCAGCGGTTCGGCATCCACCAGCAGCGGCTCGTAACCCGGCAGCAGCGCCGCTTCTTCGCGTTCCTCGCGGATCAGCCCGAGCCGGCTGTCGACCGTCACCGGGCACACGAAAGGCTCCAGCGACCGCTGACACAGCAGGGTCAGGTCCGCCTGCGCCTGCACCGACAGAAACGCCGTGCCGAACGCGTCGCGGCCGAACTCCAGCGCAAAACGCACCCTGCCGGCATCGCCCGCGAGCGCAGACACCAGCCTTGGCAGCATGGCGACCGCAAGCGATCCCTCGAAGGAGCGTCGCGCCATCACCATGCGCCAGACATCCACCGAGTCGGGCAGTGACGCAGACATGAAAGCGTGATGTTAGGTAGCGCACCGCGGCAAGTCAACCGCGCGGTTTACGATCCGGCACGGCTGCGGCAGACTGCAGCCCTCCGCGGAGGATCCCCGGGTGCAACGGTTCGTGCTGATCATCGGCGTCACGATCGTGACGCTGCTCGCGCTGTTTGTCCTGCGTTCCTTGTGGCACAACCGCAGGCAGCGTCAGCGCGAGCGCACGCTGCAGCAATTGCTCGAGCAGGCTGATCGCTTCGAGGCGGCGCTGAAAGACTGTCGCGATCGGCTGGGCGAAGCGCACGCGGCGATGGCCGCCCTGCCCGGCGGCGCGGACGGCGGCCGTGCCTCCGCCCTGGCGGCGGTGAATGCCGGACTGCGCGACCTGCTGGCGCACCGGCTGTGGCTTCGCGATCGTGCGCCGTACGCGGACAGCGCCGAACTCGAACGCGCCCTGTCCACGATCCGTGGCGCCCAGGAGCAGCTTGCCGATCAGGCCGCCGCCCTGGGCGCCGCCCAGGACGCCCTTTCCGCGGCGCTGCGCGAGCGCGGCACGACGGAGCCGCCGCCGTGACCCGGCGCCTGGTGCTGGCCTCGACCTCGGCCTATCGCGCCGAACTGCTGCGACGGCTGACCGCGGCATTCGAGCAGCGCGCGCCGCAGGTCGACGAAAGCGCCGGCGCCGGCGAGACACCGCGCGCGCTGGCGGTGCGCCTGGCGGAAACCAAGGCGCGCGCAGTCGCCGCACACTGCGTCGATGCGCTGGTGATCGGCAGCGATCAGACCGCCGAACTCAACGGCGCCGTCCTCGGCAAGCCGGGCGATGCCGCCGCCGCGCAGGCGCAGTTGCAGCACAGCAGCGGTCGCGAGGTGCTGTTTCACACCGCATGGTGCCTGCTCGACACCCGCGACGGCCGGCTGCAGCGCGGCTGCGACCTGACCCGCGTGCGTTTCCGCAGCCTCGACGCCGCGGAGATCGCGCGTTATGTCGAACGGGAGCAGCCGCTGGATTGTGCCGGCAGTTTCAAGAGCGAGGGACTCGGCATCGCCCTGTTCGAGCGCATCGAGAGCGAGGACCCCACCGCGCTGATCGGCCTGCCGCTGATCGCACTGACGCACGCGCTCAGGATTTGCGGGCTGCCGCTGCCCTGAGATAGGCCGCGCGTGCGGACTGCCAGACCGGGCAGGCATCGCCCGCGATCGTCGGCAGCGGCCGCACCGGCACCCGCGCCGACCAGAACGAATAGCGTTTTTCGCCGCGGTACAGATCCAGCCGCCCCAGCGGCTTCAGGTCCGACAGCCGCCAGCAGATCGACGTCAGCCACGCCGGCTGCTCGCGCTCCTTGAGCGCACTCTCCTCCACCACCAGCAGCACCGGGGCTCCGGGATGCGTGCGGCGCAGGCCGCGCTCGTCGCGGCCCCAGTCGGCCAGCTGCGGCGCACGGCCGTGATAGACATTGAGCGGGTTGTCGAGCGTCCACGCCGGCCGACGCGGATGCAGCAACAGTTCGAGTTCCGCGGCCATGGCGTAGTGATCGGTGACCAGCAGCGGCGGCGGCCCGCGCCAGTCGCGCAGCAGATCGCCGGTGCGCGTGGCGACCTGCCGCCAGCCGAGAAACACGTTCGGAAACAGCTTCGACTGCGACCAGCCCGCCGCCGTCGCGGGCGAGGTCGCCAGCGCAAACCACGCCAGCAGGGCCAGCAGGCCAGCACCGGCCAGCGCGAACGTCGCGGCCAGGAAGGCGCGCGCGACGACACGCCCGCGCCGCCACAGCGCGGCGGCATCGCGCGCCAGCAGCGGCAACAGCGGGAGATAGCCCGGCAGCGGCCAGTGCAGGCGGAAATGCTGATCGTCGGCGAACAGGCCGAACACGAAGTAGCCGCCCAGCAGCGTCGCGGCGGCGATCGCGGCCAGATCCCACGGCGCGCCGCGGTGCACACGGCGCAGCGCGCGGACCAGGGTCCAGAGCAGCAGACCGTACAGCAGCGGCGTCACCACCGCGGCCTGTTCCAGCGGTTGCGTCAGCGCACGCGGCTGGAAATGCCAGGGATTGCGCTGCACCAGCTGGAAATCCAGCGCCTGCCAGTGGTGGTGCAGGTTCCAGCCGACCACGATCAGGGTGGCGATCAGGCCCAGTGCCAGCGCGAGATACCAGCCGGGCTGCCGCCAGAGTTTCCGGCCACGCGGCGTCAGCAGGGCAAAGGCCAGTCCGGCCAGCGCGAACATGCCGGCGCGGTAGTGGGTGAACGCGGCCAGCGCCAGCGATACCCCCAGCAGCAGCCAATCGCGCCCGCGGCCGGCGCGTGCGGCACGCTCCAGCGCGATCAGCGCAACCAGCGCGAACGCCGTCAACGGCACGTCCGGCAGCGCCAGCACACCCAGCGTGGCCAGCATCGGCAGCGCTAGCGCCAGCAGACCCGCGTTCCAGCCGGCGCGGCGCCCGCCGGTCAGGCGCCCGTAGGCCACCACCAGCCACGGCAGCGCGGCGCCGAGGACGAAAAACAGCAGCCGCACGCCGGGCGCCCCCGGCCCCAGCAGGTCCTGCCCCAGCCGGGTCAGCAGCGCCGTCAATGGCGGCAGATCGCTGTAGCCCCAGGCGGGATGGCGGCCTTCCCAGGCGTAGAACGCCTCGTCCGGCAGCAACGCCAGACGTGTCAGCAGCACGGCCTTGACCGCCTGCAGCAATGCCCACAGCGTGACGAACAGCGCGGCCCGATGCTGGGTGCGCGCCGCTACACTGCCCTCACCCGTCTTCGGCAAGACTCGCCGCTGGCCCGCGACTCCGACACTCATGCTGCACTCCGCTGCGACAACCCGCGACACCGACCTGCAGCGCCTCGACCGGGCGCTGGATCAGGTCAACGGCATCCTGCTCGGCAAGCAGCATGCGGTGAAGCTCGCCTTCGCCTGCCTGCTCGCCGGCGGCCATCTGCTGATCGAGGACGTGCCGGGGGTCGGCAAGACCACGCTGGCCCACGCGATCGCCGCGACCGCGGGGCTTGCCTACCAGCGCGTGCAGTTCACCAGCGACCTGCTGCCTTCCGACATTATCGGCGTCAGCATCTTCGCGCGCGAGACGGACGCGTTCCGCTTCCACCCCGGGCCGCTGTTCACCCAGCTGCTGCTGGCCGACGAGATCAACCGCGGCACGCCGAAGACCCAGGGCGCGCTGCTGGAGGCCATGGCCGAGGGCCAGGCCAGCGTGGACGGCGAGACGCGCCCGCTGCCGCAGCCGTTTTTCGTGGTGGCGACGCAGAATCCGCTCGATGCCGCCGGCACCTATCCGTTGCCGGATTCGCAGCTCGACCGCTTTCTGATGCGCATCGCGCTCGGCTATCCGGCGCACGCCGAGGAACGCGCGCTGCTGGCCGGGGTCGATCGCCGCGACCTGATCGGCCGTCTGGCGCCGGCGCTCGATGCCGCGGCGATCGTCGCCCTGCGCACGCGCGTGCGCGACGTGCTGGCCCAGCCGACGCTGCTCGACTACGTGCAGATGCTGCTCGAGGCCAGCCGCCGGCATCCCGGCATCCGCACCGGCCTGTCGCCGCGCGCCGGCCTGGCGCTGCTGGGCGCCGCGCGCGCATGGGCGCTGCTGCACGGACGCGGCTTCGTGATCCCCGAGGACGTGCAGGCCGTGTTCGTGGCGGTCGCCGCGCATCGCCTGGTCGCGGCCCACGCGGCCGGCGGCGAGGCGCTGGCACCGGCGCTGCTGGCCGGAGTCGCGGTGCCGACATGAGTGCAGCCGCGCGGCTGCGCGCCGGAGCCGCTGCCGTCGCGCGGCACGCCGAAATCCGCCTGCCGTCGCTGACCCGCCAGCGCCGCGCCGAGCCGCTGCCGATCGCGCTGCATCGCCGCCGCATCTACATCGTGCCGACCGGATTCGGGCTGCTGTTCGCGGTCATGCTGCTGGTGATGCTGCTGGGTGCGCTCAACTACAATAACAACGCGGCGCTGCTGCTGACCTGCCTGCTCGGCACCGCTGCCGTCAACAGCATGTACGGTGCGTTTCGCGCGCTGAACGGTCTGCGCCTCGAAACCGTCGCGGCGGCCAGCGTGCCGGCGGGGCAGCCGCTGCCGGTGACGCTGAGTTTCACTGCGGCCGGGCGGACGCGGCGGTCGCTGACCGTCAACGCGGACGCGGCCGTCGCTGCCTTCGCCGTCGATGCCGGCGCAATCGGCAGCGCGACGCTGATGTTGCCCACCGCGCAACGCGGCTGGATGCCGTTGCCGCCGATCAAACTCAGCAGCACCTGGCCGTTCGGACTGTTCCGCGCCTGGAGCTGGCTGCGGCCGCAGACCCGCCTGCTGGTCTACGCGCGTGCCGAGGCCGCTGCCGTGATGCCCCCGGCGCCAGACCCGACCGGCACCAGCGCCACGCCGCTTGGCGGCGATGGCGACGACAGCGCGGGACTGCGCGAATACCGGGCGGGCGATCCGCCGCGACAGATCGCCTGGAAGGTCAGCGCCCATCACGACGATCTGCGCGTGCGCCAGCCCGAGCGTGCCAGCGACGACGCCGAGTGGCGTCTCGACTGGCACGCCCTGCGCGGGATCGATGCCGAGCGCCGCATCGCGCGGCTGGCGCACTGGGTCAACGAGGCGCACGCGGTGCGGGCGCGCTGGAGCCTGATCCTGCCCGAGGTCATGCTGGGTCCCGACCGCGGCGAGGCGCACTGGCACGCCTGTCAAAGCGCGCTGGCGCTGCTGCCGTGATGCTCGACCGCCGCGCGTTCAGTCTGCTCTGCCTCAGTGTGGCCGCGGTGCTGGCGCTGCATGCTCCGCATCTGCCGCTCTGGCTGAGTGGGGTGCTGGCGCTATTGATCGCCTTGCGCTGGCTGCAGCAGCGGCGCGGCGGGCGTGTACCCACTCTGCTGCGGCTGGGTCTGGTCGCGCTGCTGCTGGCGGCGGTCATCGCCACCTACGGCACCCTGTTCGGACGCGCGCCGGGAGCGGCCTTTGCCGTCGGCCTGCTGGCGCTCAAGCTGCTGGAATCCGAACGTCCCCGCGACGCACACGCCGCGGTGCTGTTCGCGGCCTTCATGCTGATGAGCGCTCTGCTGTTCGGCCAGAGTCTGCCGATGACGCTGCTGGTGGCTGCGGCAC
>JAJYMF010000088.1 GCA_021787175.1 Pseudomonadota bacterium
GCCCGCAGGGTGCCAACGGCACAGCCGACACCCGATGCTTCGCTGTGCTCAGCGAGGCAAAGAGCCTGACTCAGGAAGACGACCCGCGGCGTGCGCGGGCCACTGCAGCGCTCACGCCGCGCCGGGCGCGGCCAGCGGCAGCACATACAGCAGCACGGCGAGAAAGTGCAGCGTGCTGCCGGCCAGCACGAACAGGTGCCAGACCGTGTGGTGGTAGGGCAGGCGTCGCCACAGATAGAACGGCACGCCCAGCGTGTAGGCGATGCCGCCCGCCAGGACCAGGGCCACGCCGCCGCCGGCCAGCGCGGCGTGCAGCGGACCGAAGGCCAGCAGACCGATCCAGCCCATGCCGACATACACCAGCGCGGCCAGCCAGCGCCGGCGCCCGAGGCCGGTGTATTCCAGCGCGATGCCGGCCGCGGCCAGCGTCCAGATCGCCGCGAACAGCCCCCAGCGCCAGCCGCCGTGCAGCGCCAGCAGGGTGAACGGCGTGTAGGTGCCGGCGATCAGCAGATAGATCGCGATGTGGTCGAAGCGGCGCAGCGCGCGCCGTGCGCCCGGCCGGTGGATCGAGTGGTAGAGCGTGGAGGCGGTGTACAGCAGCACCAGCGAGGCGCCGAACACGCTCGTCGCGACCACCGCGCGCGGCGGTCCGCTGCGTACGGTGGCCATGGTCAGGATCACCAGCCCGGCGAGGCTCAGCGCGATGCCGAGACCGTGGATCAGGCTGGCGGCGAGTTCGTCGCCGCGACCGAGAGCATGCGCGGCGGGCAGTGGAGCGGCGTGCATCGCGGTTGCCATCCTGCAATCGACGGCTTGAACGCTAGCAGAGCACGCCGCGAGTGTCGCCTTGCGAACACGCCGCGCGCCGTGCGCCAATTCGCCTCAGCGCGTCAGGTGCGCCCACGCCGCGGTGGCGGCCTCGCGGTCGCCGTCGTCGAAGGCCTCGACGTCCCAGCCCGCCAGCGTTGCCGCGTCGAGGCAGCGCAGATTGACGTCGTAGCCGTCGGGATGCGAGCGCGGCACGTAGAACGACTTCACCCCGCAGCGGCGGCAGAACAGGTGGCGGGCGGCGCCGGTGTTGAAGCGGTACTCGCTGAGATCCTCGCTGCCGGCGAGCAGGCGGAAACGCGCGGCCGGCACGATCAGATGCAGAAAGCCGGTCATGCGGCAGATCGAGCAGTTGCATTCGAGCACCGTCGGCCGCGCCGGCGCCTCGACCTCGAAGCGGACCGCGCCGCAGTGGCAACCGCCGCGGTGGACGATGTGCGCTCCCGCGGCGGCCACGTCAGTGCGCCAGGATCTCGAACTTGCCGAAGGCGATGCCGAGGTCCCAGCCGTCGCCGACGCCGGCCAGCGCCAGCGCCACGTTGCCCTTGGTCAGCACCTGCGCCGAACTCGACTTGACCACGCCGGCATGCACCTGCGCGGTGGCGTAACTGCCCAGCACGTCGCGGATGTTGCTCACGCCGGTGAAGTGCCCGCGACCGTCCTTGATCTCGGACTTGCCGATGGTCAGGCCGCCGCCCTTGGTGCGCAATTCGACGTGCATGCTCTGGCCGTTGGAGCAGGTGATTTCGCCCTGACCCTTGGCGGTCTGGTAGAAGATCGACCAGCCGGCAAGGGAATAGCGCATGTCACAGGAGACATCGCCGGCGTGTGCGGACGGTGCGATCGCCGCGAGGGCGAGCAGGCAGAAAGGCAACAGCAGGGCCTGGGTCTTGCGCATGATCACGACTCCTGGGGGGACACGGCACACGATGCTGACAGCTGCGGCTGAACGTCGCAGAAATCCGGCGTGAAAACCGGATTCGCCGCGCGGATGCATGCTGTCTGCATGCCGGCGCGTGATGATACACAGGCCGAATGCGGGCCAATCCCCCTCCCTGCGCTCCCGGCCTTGCCGGGTCCGCCGCCCACCCCGGCGGGCCTGTTTTCTCGGTGATTCGTCGAGCCGGGTAAGCTGGCGCCATACCGGCCACGGAGCCCGACCATGCGCGCCCCCGATCTCGCGGTTCATGTCCGCCATCCCGGCCAATCCACGCCCGGCGTTCGGCTGGCCCTGCAGCTGGCCGCACGCCTGCACGCTCATCTCGAGGGCTTGCACGTGGTGCCGCTGCCGGCGGCGGCGTTCAGCGTGCCCGAAGCCGTCACCCTGCAGGTGATGGAGTCCGAGCAGCGGCGCCGCGACGCCGAGGCGCAGGCGCCGTGGTGGCGCGCCGAGCTGGACCGGCACGGCCTCGCCGGCAGCTGGCGCGTCGGCGAAGGCGATCTCGCCCAGGTACTCTGCTACGGCGCGGCGGCGGCCGATCTGCTGGTGATGGAACGCCCGGCCGAGGCCGAGGACGTCCCGCTGGGCTTCGGCGCCACGTCGCGTACGGTGTTCGCTGCCGGCATTCCGGTGCTGGTGGTGCCGGCGCAGACTGCGGTGACCGAAACCGGCCGCAACGTGCTGGTGGCCTGGAACGGCAGCCGCGAGTCCCAGCGGGCGCTGCGCGGCGCGCTGCCGCTGCTGGCGCAGGCCGAGCACATCACCCTGCTCGACGGCAGCCGCGAGCAGCACCCCGAGGGACTGGCCTGGCTGCCGCCGCTGGCGCTGCCGGCCTGGTGCGAGCGCCACGGAGTGGCCGCGCACATCGAGGTCTTCCAGCCGCCGGGCGCGGTCGGCCCGGCGCTGCTAGAGACGGCGACGCGCCGCGGTGCCGACCTGATCGTGCTGGGCGCCTGGGGCCATTCGCGCATCGTCGAGATGGTGCTTGGCGGCACCACCCGCGCGCTGTTTCGCGACAGCACGCTGCCGATGCTGGTGGCGCATTGATACCCAGTCGCGATCAAGACACGAGAACCGCGTAGCCCGGATGCAGCGCAGCGGAATCCGGGGATGCTGCTGCACCGAGTCCCGGATTCCGCCCGTATGGGGCTATCCGGGCTACCGATCGTATCGATTGAACACAACCGGGTATGACGCGAGGCGGTGAAGTCGCCGCTCAGCCGCGATAGCGCTGCGTCAGCAGCGCGAACATCGCGCGCAGACCCAGCGCCTCGCCGCCCCGGGGCCGGCCCGGACGGTCGCCGTCGTTCCAGGCGTAGGTGTCCAGGTGCAGCCACGGCGTCTGCGCCGGCACGAAGCGTTCGAGATACAGCGCGGCGGTGATCGCACCGGCATGGCGCGAGGCGCCGCTGTTGGCGAAATCGGCGATGTGCGAATCGAGCAGGCGCCGGTACGGCCGCCACAGCGGCAGCCGCCACAGCGGGTCGTGCTCGGCCTGCGCGGCCGCCAGCGCCGCCGCGGCCAGTTCGTCGCGGTTGGCGAACAGCGCCGGCAGGTCCGGCCCCAGCGCCACGCGCGCGGCGCCGGTCAGGGTGGCGAAGTCGATGATCAGGTCGGGCTGCTGCTCGCCGGCGTAGGCCAGTGCGTCGCCGAGGATCACGCGGCCCTCGGCGTCGGTGTTGTCGATCTCGACGCTGAGTCCGCTGCGGGTGCGGATCACCTCGCCGGGCCGATAGGCGTTGGCGGCGATGGCGTTTTCCACCGCCGGAATCAGCAGGGTCAGGCGCACCGGCAGGCGCGCGCGCATCACCCAGCCGGCCAGCGCCAGCGCGTGCGCCGCGCCGCCCATGTCCTTCTTCATCCAGCGCATGCCGTCGCCGGTCTTGAGGTCCAGGCCGCCGGTGTCGAAGCACACGCCCTTGCCGACCAGGACCAGGCACGGGTGCTCGCGGCTGCCCCAGTTCAGCTCGATCAGCCGCGGTGCGCGATGGCTGGCGCGGCCGACGGCGTGGATCGCCGGGAAGTTGGCCTCGATCAGCGCCTCGCCGACCCATTCGCGCACCGCCGCCGCGTGCGACTGTGCGACCTCGCGCACCGCCTCGGCCAGTTGCTCCGGACCCAGATCCTCGGTCGGCGTGTTGACCAGATCGCGCACCCGCGTCGTCGCCTCCAGCCGCGGCGCCAGCTCGGCATGCAGCGCCGCGTCCACGGCCAGACGCGCCGGCGCGCGCCGCGCGGCCTTGTAGCGGGTGTAGCGATAGGCGCCCAGCGCAAACCCCAGCGCCGCGAAACGCGCGTCCGCCAGCACGCCTTCGGCGGCCAGCGCATAGGTGCCCGGCGGCAGCGAGGAGGCCAGATGGCCCAGCGCCCACAGCGGCTCGCCGCGATCGATGCCGGCCAGCACCCGCTGCAGCGAACCGTCGACGGCAGGCAGCAGGGCGACCTGGCCTGCGGCGGCGGTGAATCCGATCGCCTGCAGCCAGCGCGCGGCGCGCGCGCCGAGGCGCTTGCGGCAGGCGGCCAGGCCGGTGCGATCGACGGTCTCGATAGGGATGGCCTTGCGGCCGCGGCGCAGGGGCATCAGGGCATCCATGATGGAGCTCGCAGGCGGGCGCGCAGGGCGCGCGCGGAACGTCGATGCTAGCAAACCGCACCGGTGCACCGGCCGTGGTCAGTGCGACTCGGCGTCGATCTGCTGGCGCTGTTGCGCGGCCTGGCGGTCGATCACGTTCTGCACCGACTTGGCGCGGGCCAGCGCCTTCAGGTCCGTATCCCACGGGGTGGCGACGCGCGCGGTCGAAGCCGCGGCAGCCGGCGTCGCGGCAGTGGTCTGCGCCGGGTGCGAACAGCCGGCCACGGTCAGCGCGATGAGCGCGGCAAAGGCAAAAACGGGCATGCGCATGGGCGTCACCTCCGCGCCGAGTCTGGCGCCGCGCCGACGCGGCGGCAAGCCTCGGCTACACTCGTTCGCGGAGGTGGCGCGATGGACGAACACACCGCACGCTGGCGTCTGGACGGGCGCACCGCACTGGTCACCGGCGCCAGTCGCGGCATCGGTTATGCCTGCGCGCGCGAGCTGACCGCGCTCGGCGCCGAGGTGCTGATGGTGGCGCGCGACGAGGCGCACCTCGAGCACGCGCGCGCCGAGCTGGCGGAGGAGTTTCCGGCGCAGCCGCCGCGGGCGTTCGCCGCCGACCTGGCGCAGCACGAGGCGCGCCTGGAGCTGTTCGACTGGATCGCCGACCTCGACGCGCCGCTGTCGCTGCTGGTCAACAACGTCGGCGCCAACGTCAGCAAGGCCACGATGGAGTATGCCGAGGATGAACTGCGCGGCCTGCTCGAGGCCAACCTGGTCAGCGCCTTCGCGCTGTGCCGGCTGGCCTATCCGTCACTGCGCGAGCACGGCGCGGCGGCGATCGTCAACATCGGCTCGGTGTCCGGCGCGACGCACGTGCGCACCGGATCGCCCTACGGCCTCGGCAAGGCCGCGCTGCACCAGCTGACGCGCAACCTCGCCTGCGAGTGGGCGGTGGACGGCATCCGCGTCAACGCGGTCGCGCCGTGGTACATCCGCACCCGCCGCACCGAGCCGGCGCTGGCCGATCCCGACTACCTCGAGGAGGTGCTCGACCGCACGCCGATGCGGCGCATCGGCGAGCCCGACGAGGTGGCCGCGGCGGTGGCCTTTCTGTGCCTGCCGGCGGCCGGCTACATCACCGGCGCGGTGCTGCCGGTGGACGGCGGGTTCCTGCAGTACGGCTTCTGACGCGGCGGGTTGCCGGCGCGCGACCGGTCGTCAAGTGCGCGCGCGGTCACGCCACAGCCGCTCGGCCGCTGCCGAAGTCATCGGACGGCCGAGCAGGAATCCCTGCGCATAGCGGCACCCGAGCCGCCGGATCACGTCGAGCTGATCCTGCCGCTCGATGCCTTCGGCGATCGCCGCGAGATCGAGCGCCGCAGCCAGGGCGATGATGCTCTGCACGATGCTCCGTGACTGCGGGCTCGTCTCCAGCCGTTCGGTGAACGACTTGTCGATCTTCAGCGCATCGACCGGCAGCCGGTGCAGGTAGCTCAGCGACGAGTAGCCGGTACCGAAATCGTCGACGTACAGCGCGATGCCCAGGGCCTTCAGCCGGGCCAGAAAGGCGATGCCGCTGTCGATGTCGGTGATCAGCTGGCTCTCGGTGATCTCCATCGCCAGCGTCACCCCCTCGAGCCGTCCGCCGAGTCCGGCAAGCAGTTTTCCCGCGCGCTCGGGGAAGCCGGGATCGCGCAGCTGCCAGGGCGAGATGTTCAGCGCGATGCGCAGGTTCGTCGCTCCGGTTCGCTGCCAGACATAGGCTTGTCGTGCGGCCGCGGCCAGCACCCATTCACCGATCGGGCCGATCAAACCGCTGTTCTCCGCCACCGGGATGAATTTCGCCGGCGGAATCTCGCCGAGGTCCGGGCTGGTCCAGCGCGCCAGCGCCTCGAAGCCGCGCAGCTGCCCAGATGCCACCTCGATGATCGGCTGGTAATGCAGCGAGAGTTCGCCGTTCTCGATGGCGTCGCGCAGGTACCGTTCCAGCTTGCGGTTTTCCTGCAGGGCGATATTGACTTCAGGTGCGAAAAACTGCAGCGGCGCCGCTGCCGCATCGCGCGCCGCCAGCAGGGCGACCTGTGCCTTGTCGAGCAGGGCCGCGGCCCGATCGCCATCCGCCGGAAACACGGACACGCCCGCGCACAGGCTCGGCAGGACGATTTCCGGATGCGCTTGCGCGGTGATGGCGCCGACGCGGTCGAGCATCTGCTGGCTGCGGCGTTGCGCGATGGCGAGACCGTCGAGATCGACCAGGGCGATGGCGAAACGGGCGCCGGGCAGGCAGCCGACGACGTCGCCTTCGCGCAGCAGGGCGGCGATTTCGCGCCCGGTCTGCCGGAGAAAATCGGATGTGGCGTGCCAGCCGATCTGGCTGGTGATGCGCTGGAAGCCCACGTCCAGCACGATCACCGCCAGTGACAGGCTGCGGCTGCGTGCACTCGCGATGGCGTATTCGAGGCGGTCTTCCAGCAGCG
>JAJYMF010000113.1 GCA_021787175.1 Pseudomonadota bacterium
GCGCACTGTGTCGGCGGCCTCCCCATCAACCGCGTGCAGCACGACCTCGTCACCCCGCGGGGCGACGCGGATTCGGCCCGGCCCGCCAAGGCACGCCGGCAGCTCGCCGCCGCGCGCGCCGCGCTGCCCGACGAATATCAGCGCAGTGCCGCGGGCCTGGACTTCACGCGCCTGCCGGACGGGGATGTCTACGCGCCGCAGGCGGGTTTTGTCGACGGCTTTCCGGTCGGCCGCGATCCGCGCACGAACACGGCCTGGCTGCTGCACTGCTATGGCATGGTCGGCGTCGGCCGCGACAACCCGCCCGACAGCGGCAGCGGCGCCGAGCTCTACGCGGTGATCGGCCAGTCGCCGCGCCAGCTCGATCGCAACATCGCCGTGGTCGGGCGCGTGATCCAGGGCATGCATCTGCTGGCGGCGCTGCCGCGCGGCAACGGCGATCTGGGTTTCTATCGTGACCCCGCCCACCGCACGCGCATCCTCGGCGTGCGCCTCGCCAGCGAGTTGCCTCCGGCCCAGCGCCCGCACCTCGAAACGCTGCGCACCGGCACGGCCACCTTCGCGGCGCTGATCGAGGCGCGCCGCGACCGCAGCGAATCGTGGTTCGTGCGCCCGGCCGGCCGGATCAGCGTCTGCAACGTACCGCTGCCGGTGCGCGCGATGCCTGCGGCGATGCGATGATCGGACGGCATCCGGGCCTGCCCGCCGGGCCGGCCGGATACGGTCACACGCCACCTTTCGCGAGTCATCATCACACCCGAACTCGACGTCCTTGAAACAGGCCACCGCCCGCCGACCGCCTGAATGACGATGCATCCGCCCCAGCCTCCGCCCGACGGCGCCGAGCGTCTTTACGCGGCGCTCGCCGACATCGGCGACCTGGTGGCCGCGATGCCGCCGCTCCCCGAGCTGTACGCGGAGACCGTGCGTATCCTGGAACGCCACGTCGGAGCATGGCTGGTGATCGTCGGCGAGATCGATCACGCCACCGGCCTGATGCACCGCCGCGCGCCGGATCCGCCGCCGCCCGGCCAGGAGGACATCTATCCCGCGACGGTGCCGATCCACATCGCCCGGCCGTCCTTCTGGCAGGGCCACATCGACGTCGAGCCGAACCTCGTCGACGCGCCCGGTCGCGAAGCGCTGCGACCGGCCTATGCCCGTTACGGCATCCGGGCGGCCGCGGCCGTGCCGATCATGCGTTTCGGCCAGGCGCATGCGGTCCTGATCCTGCGCTCGCGCGATCCGTCGTTCTTCTCGCCGCCGCTGCTCAAGCTGCTCGACCGCGCCGCCGCAAGCCTGGGGCGTGCGCTCGAAGGCGAGTTCCAGAGGACCGCGCTCAGGCGCGCCACGCGCGAAGCCGAGCGCCTCGAACGCGCCGAGCGGCTGTTGAGCGAAACGCTCAAGATCGCGATTCACGCCGACACCGAAGAAAGACTCTTCCGCGACGCCTGCAACGTCGTGGTCGAAACCGGCGGCTACGCGATCTGCTGGACGGGCGCGCTGCAGGCGGACACCGCGCGCAGCCTGCATGTGATGGCGCACGCGGGCCGGGCCGAGGCGCACTACCGCACGATCCGGATTCGCCTGGCCGAACCCGCCTTCGCCAGCAGCGTGTCCGCCAGCGCGATCGACACCGGCACGCCGCAGTTGCGCTGGCCCCGGCAGGGGGGCGATGAGCCCTGGGCGAGCGATGCGCGGACGTTCGGCCTCGGCTCCATTCTGGGTCTGCCGCTGCGCGTCGCCGAGCAGATCGAAGGTGTCCTCGTGGTCGGCGCCGAGGACGAGGGCGCCTTCACCGACGCCGAGGTGCGCGTCTTCGGCGAGATCGCCCAGGAGCTCGGTCTGGGCTGGGAGCGGCTGCGCTCGCGCGCGGCGCGCGAGACCGCGGAAAGAACCTTGCACAGAAGCCTGCGGCAATTCCAGGCAATCGTGTCCAATCAATACGCGGCCACGCTGGTCGTGACCGCCGATGGCCGGGTCCAGTTCGCCAATGCGACGTTCTGCCGGCTGTTCGGCATCGATGCGGCCCCGGAGCAGCTGCTCGGGACGGGCGCGGCCGACATCATCGAGCGGATCCGCCCCGTCTACGCCGATCCCGAACGGGAGGTACACCGCATCCGCGAGATTCTCGAACACGGGGAATCCGTGCAGGGCGAAGAGGTGGCCATCCGCGGCGGCAGGACCTACCTGCGCGACTTCGTGCCGATCGCGATCGACGGCCAGCCGCAGAGCCGGATGTGGCAGCACATCGACATCACCGAGCGCAAGGTCCAGGCGGCGCAGATCGAGCGCCTCGCCTATTACGACACGCTGACCGACCTGCCCAACCGCCGCCTGTTCTTCGAACTGCTGGAGCGCGCCCGCAGCCTGGCCCGGCGCCATCAGGACTCCATCGCGGTCGGAGTGCTCGACCTCGACGGCTTCAAGGGCGTCAACGACCGTCACGGCCATGCGGCCGGCGACGCGGTGCTGCGCGAGTCCGCACGGCGCATTTCGACCGCGCTGCGGGAAGGGGACGTCGCGGCGCGACTCGGCGGCGACGAGTTCGCGCTGCTGCTGATCGACATCGATGACGCGGAGCAGGTCCGCGGCGTGAGCCGGCGCATGCTCGAAGCGCTGCGCCGTCCCGTCCCCTGGCAGGGCGAGCACGTGCTCCTCTCGGCCAGCGTCGGCTGGACGCTGTATCCGCACGACGAAGTGCCCGCCGAGGTGCTGCCGCGACACGCCGACCTCGCGATGTATGCGGCCAAGCAGGCGGGGCGCGATCGCGACCGGTTCTACTCGGAGGACATGGAAACGATGGGCTCCGAGCAGCAGGCCCTGCGCGAGCGGATGGCCGCGGCGCTGGCGGGCGATCGCCTGGTGCTGCTGTTCCAGCCCATCGTCGCCATCGACGAGGATCCGGCGGCATGCCGGGTCACCGGACTCGAGGCGCTGCTGCGGCTGCAGGACGATGCGCGCGGGCTGCTGCCGCCCTCGGCGTTCCACTCCGTGCTCGATGATGCGGCGCTGGCGCGGCCGATCGGCCAGCGCGTGCTGCAGCTGGCCCTGCAGGCCAGCGCGCAGCTCGGCGCCCAGGGCGTGCATCTGCCGATTTCCGTCAACATCAGTTCGCGGCACCTGCTGCATCCCGAGTTCATCGGCGATGTCGAGAGCGCCCTGGCCGCGCATCCCGCCGTGGACGCCGGCCGGCTGGGTCTCGAGATCACCGAGACCGGCCCATCGCTCGATCGCGCCCAGGCGCGGCGGGTGATCGAGGAATGTCGCACGCGCGGCGTGCTCGTCAGCCTCGACGACTTCGGCACCGGCAACTCGTCGCTCAGCCACATCCAGCAGCTGGAGGTGGCCACGCTGAAGATGGATCAGAGCTTCGTGCGCGACCTGCTCGCCGGATCGCGCAACCTGGCGATCGCCGCCGGCATCATCACCACGGCGCAGATGCTCGGAGTGACCCTGATCGCCGAGGGCGTCGAGACGGAAGCCCAGGGCGTGGCGCTGCTCTCCCAGGGCTGCCGGCAGCTGCAGGGCTATGCGGTCGCAAGACCGATGGCGGCGGCCGACATCGCGGCGTGGGTGCGCGGCTGGGTTCCGTTCGCCTCCTGGCCTGCCGCATTCGGATCGAGCCGGCAGCGGTCGTAAACCGGCCCCGCCAAGTTTCGCGGCAAAGTCGTTGCGGTCCGCAACCTTCCGCTGCGGTCCGCGGTCCGAGTATCGTTGCGCCCCTTGTCTTGCCAGGCCATCCCTGAAATGCGCCCCCTTCGCCGCCCACGTCGGCTGCTCTGCGCCGCAGGCTTGATCGCCGTCATCACCCTGCCGGTCGCGGCACATGCTGCCGCGCCGGCGTGCGCGACCGGCGTCGAGCCGGTGTATGCGTCCACGTTCGCAGCGGTCCGTGCGGCGCCCGCGCACGGCCCGTCCGATACCCGCGCCCTGCTCGACCTGTACGGCATCGGTCACGGCGTGATGCAGCTCTACGGGCACGCGGCAACGTGGGCGAGCGTGCACTGGATCGCGCTGCGCGCCGAGCGCGGAAGCCCCGCCGCTCAGCATCAGCTCGGCGTGATGTACGCGCAGGGTCTGGGCGTGGCGCAGGACGACGCCAAGGCGGTGCAGTGGTTCGACCGCGCCGCGCTGCAGGACGACATCGCGGCCGAGAACGACCTCGGCGTGATGTACGCGCAGGGGCGTGGGGTGCCGCAGAGCTACGGCAAGGCCGAAGCGTGGTTTGCCGCCGCCGCCCGCTCCTTCGCGCCGGCGCAGTTCAATCTCGGCGTGACCTTCGAGTTCGGTCGCGGCGTGCCGACCGACCCGGCGCGCGCATTGGCCTGGTACCTCCGCGCCGCCGAGCAGGGATTCGTTCCTGCACAGCGGACGCTGGGCGCGCTGTATGCGGGCGGTCACGGCATGGTGCGGGACGCCGTCGCCGCCTACACCTGGGACGCGCTCGCCAAGGCCGCGTCGCGGCCGCAAGGCGCGGGATCCGCCTGCGCCGACCGGGCGATGACGGCGCTGGGCGCGACCATGACCCCGACCCAGCTGGCCGCGGCGCAGCGCGACGCCGAGGCCTGGTGGCGCAAGCACCACGCGACGCGGTTGTACTGAGCCCGACGCGTCGAGGACGCTGCAGTCGGCATCGGGACAGTCTGTGGGGACTTCCGTTGGCGTCCTAGGCCCTTCGACGGAACTCAGGACAGGCGTCGCGAAGCGAAGTCGAACGAAAGGTTCTCTACGGACTGGATGAAGAGCGCTTCCGGGCGTGAACCGGCTTGGCGCCGGACTCGGCAATGACCTGCCGCAGAAACTCGATGCCTTCCTCCTCGGGAAAGAAGGCGATCACGTCTGCCACCGTCCACCCGTAGCGCTCGCGCAGGGCCAGGAACTCCACCTTCGCCCGTGCCTTCACGGCGTCTTTGGAGTTCGCCTCGGACGGGCGCTGCTGGGCCTTGCGATCGAGCGCCGCAAGCTCTTCCTGGAAACGTCGAAACGCGTCGCTGGGGACTGCCATGGGGTGACGGGGCTGGCTGTGGTGATCGGTCGCTATTATCGCACGCGGGCGCAGGGCGCTGTCTGAAGCGCCGCGCGATGCGACCATCGCAAAGCCGGAGTGCTGATTGGCTGCATCCGGCCCGGGGCAGCCGCTCAACGCCAGAATTAAGCCGAGCCGCGAAGCGGCTTCGGCTTGAGTGAATTGCTAGGGAAGGTCTGAACAAGTTCAGACCTTCCCCAAGCCATGGATGGCTTGTCGCGCATCGAGCACGCAGGTGTTTGATCCGACGTAGCCGAGTCCGGACCTGCGCCGGACTCGGCGCCCTCTGACAAGTCCAGGATGGACTTGTTCAGAGGTTCCTTAGGCACCACCCGCTTGGACATCGGAATGCTAGCCAGATCAACGCCCGATGCAAGTTGGATTGATGCTTTACCCCCGCAGACACAATAGCCGTGCTTGGCATAAAAAGTCTTTGCGGACAGTGATGAGTCCAAGCACAGAACATCAATGCCAGCTCCGACTGCGACCTGCTCCAAATGATGGAGCAGTACAGCTGCAATGCCCTTACCGCGTGCCTCTGGCGCCAAGAACAGAGCGTCTAGCTTGGACTGCTCGATGCGAACACAGCCAAAGCCCAGGCTTGCGCGCTCTTCAACCATCCAAAACGAAGCTTCGTTGATGCTTTGCAAATAGCGCTCGTCGCTGTTGCCGGAAAGCCAAGCCGCGATTACGTTTGCTGGATAGTCGAACGAACAGACTTGGCGAATTGCTGCCTGATGGATGCGGCGAATATCATGAATATCACTCTCAACTGCTTTGCGAATGCGCATGTGGTGCCTAACAAAATGTAGACCCCGGATCCGGGGGATAGGGCGGCATGTTCAGCCTCCTTCTGCGCAGTGTCAATCGGGCAATTCTCAAGCCGATCAAGCCGATGGACCGTAGCCGAGCGGCCTTTTCGGGCCCGGCATCGCACCGTGCAGCGTGCGAAGTGAGGGGCCATGAATTAGCCGCCCGGGTCCGCAGGGATAAATGCGTCTGCAACGCCCCCCTTCCCTGCCGGCGCAAAAGCCCGCACGCTAGGCGACCCCTGCACCCCGATCGATCATGCCGCCCACCGCCAAGGCCCGCCTGCAGATCCACTTCTGCGTTCTGCTGTGGGGCTTCACCGCCATCCTCGGAAAACTCATCACGCTGGCGGCGCTGCCGCTGGTGTGGTGGCGCATGCTGCTGGTCAGCGGCACGCTGCTGCTGGTGCCGCGGGTGTGGCGCGCGCTGGCGGCGATGTCGGCGCGGCTGCGCCTGGCCTACGCCGGCATCGGCGTGCTGGTGGCGCTGCACTGGCTGACCTTCTACGGCGCGATCAAGCTGGCCAATGCCTCGGTGGCGGCGACCTGCATCGCCATCGCGCCGGTGTTTCTGGCCGTGGTCGAGCCGTGGATCGCGCGCCGCCGCTTCGATCTGCGCGAACTGCTGCTGGCGGTAGCCATCGTCCCCGGCGTGGCGCTGGTGGTGGACGGCGTGCCGTCCGGCATGCGCCTCGGCGTGGCGGTCGGCGTGCTGTCGGCGCTGTTCGTGGCGGTGTTCAGCGCGCTCAACAAGCGCTTCGTCGAGCACGCCGAGCCGCTGGCGGTGACTGCGCTGGAGCTGGGCGCCGGCGCCGCCTTCCTCACCCTGCTGGCGCCGCTGCTGCCGCATGCGGGCGCGGCATTTCCGCTGCCCGATCTGCACGACGCCGTGCTGCTGGCGCTGCTGGCCTTCGCCTGCACGCTGCTGCCGTTCTCGCTGGCGCTGGTGGCGCTGCG
>JAJYMF010000196.1 GCA_021787175.1 Pseudomonadota bacterium
CGATCTCGTCGATCTGCCGCAGGTGCCGCCGCGCTACCGCTCCAGCTACTTCATGCACATCTGGGGCAACGGCTACGCCGCCGGCTATTACGCCTATCAGTGGAGCGAGATGCTCGACGACGACGCGTTCGCGTGGTTCCAGGCCCACGGCGGCCTGACCCGCGCCAACGGCCAGCGCTTCCGCGACATGATCCTGTCGCGCGGCAACAGCGAGGATCTGGCGACGCTGTATCGGGCGTTCCTCGGCCGTGATCCCAGCATTGGCCCGATGCTCAAGGATCGCGGATTGAAGTAACCGGACACGCAGCGAGGAGCCGTCCTCGCGCCGGCGGCGGCCGTCGCCACGGCCAGCCCCTCACCCTAGCCCTCTCCCCCATGTGCGCTTGGGGAGAGGGCATTGCATGCGCAGGCGCGACGCGGCGCGGCGCATCAGTATGCGAACTCGCGAAACACCGGATCGACGCTGCCGTTCCACGCGCCGTGGAACAGCTCCAGCTTGCGCTCGGCGGGCGTCTGATTGGCCAGCGCGAACTCGAACAGCGGCTCGAGGAAGATGCTCTCGTCGGCGCCGTGCGTGTTGCGCACCGCACGCCGCTTGAGACCGGCGTCGGCGATCTTCAGTGCCTCGATCGCCAGCTCGCGCACCGTCGCGCCGCGGAACGGCAGCTTCAGCGCGTACTTCGGCACGCCGTCGCGCAGCGCGTGGCGTTCGGCCAGGGTGAAGTCACGGACCAGCTCCCAGGCCGCATCCAGCGCGGCATCGTCGTAGAGCAAGCCGACCCAGAACGCCGGCAGTGCGCACAGACGGTTCCATGGTCCGCCGTCGGCGCCGCGCATCTCCAGATACTTCTTCAGCCGCACCTCGGGAAACGCGGTGGTCAGATGATCGGCGAAATCGCGCAGCGTCGGCAGCACGCCGGGCAGCGCGGGCAGCCTGCCGGCCATGAAGTCGCGGAAACTCTGACCGGCCAGATCGAGGTAGCGGCCGTCGCGGTAGCTGAAATACATCGGCACGCCGAGGATGTAATCGACGTAGCGCTCATAGCCGAAGCCGTCCTCGAACACGAAGTCGAGCATGCCGGTGCGGTCGGGATCGGTGTCGGTCCATACCTGCGAACGGAATGACAGGAATCCGTTGGGCCTGCCCTCGGTGAACGGCGAGTCGGCGAACAGCGCGGTGGCGATCGGCTGCAGCGCCAGCCCGACGCGGAACTTCTTGACCATCTCGGCTTCGCTGGCGAAGTCGAGGTTGACCTGCACCGTGCAGGTGCGCGTCATCATGTCGAGACCGAGCTGACCTTTCAGCGGCATGTAGCGGCGCATGATCGCGTAGCGGCCCTTCGGCATCCACGGCATCTCGTCGCGCCGCCATTTCGGCTGGAAACCCATGCCGAGAAAGCCCAGTCCCAGCGGATCGGCCACGCTGCGCACTTCGCGCAGATGCTCGGTGACCTCGCAGCAGGTGGCGTGGATGTCGGCCAGCGGGGCGCCGGAGAGCTCCAGCTGTCCGGCCGGCTCCAGCGTGATCGAGGCCGCGTCGCGCAGCAGCGCCACCGGCCGCTCGCCCTCGCGCTGGATCTGCCAGCCGTGGCGGGCGGCGATGCCTTCGAGCAGCGCGCGGATGCCGCGCTCGCCCTCGTAGGCCGGGACGCGGAGATCGTCGAGGCGAAAGCCGAACTTCTCGTGCTCGGTGCCGATGCGCCAGTCGGCGCGCGGCTTTTCGCCGGAGGCGATGTAGTCCACCAGCATGCGCCGGTCGGTGATCGGAGTGTCGGGCACGGCGCTGGGGATCGACACGGGGACGGCCTCGCTCGGTGAAGGGCGGATATGCGGCCGCGGGGAGCGATTGCAAGCGCCGGATCGGGACCGGGTCATCTCCCGCGCGGGCCATGCGTGGCGGCTGCCGCGACTGCCCCATGCCCGTTCGTGGTCAAGACACGAACACCGCACGGTCCGGATGCAGCGCAGCGGAATCCGGGAATGATGTTGCGTCGAGCCCCGGATTCCGTCCCCGTGGGGCTCCATCCGGGCTACCCATCGCATCGATGGAACGCAACCGGGTATATCAGCCGCGCACCACCGCATAGTCGCGTGCATCCTCGCGCCAGCGCGGCGCGCTGCGGATCGCCGGCAGCACATCCTCGGGCGCGGCCACCCGCTGCCACATGGTGGCGTGTTCGGGATTCATGAAGCGCGCCGCGATCACCTGCTGCAGGAAGGCCTCCAGCGGCGCGTAGAAGCCCAGCGTGTCGAGCAGGATGATCGGATTGAAGTACAGCCCCAGACGCTTGAGCGTGATCACCTCGAACAGCTCCTCCAGCGTGCCGCAGCCGCCGGGCAGGGCGACGACCGCATCGGAGCCGGTCAGCAGGCGGTGCTTGCGCTCGCGCATGTCTTCGACGTATTCCATGCAGAACGTGCCGTTGCGTCCTGCAACCGTCCCTGGTCCGGCGCGCCAGCCCGGACCTCCCTGATCCGGGCGCTGGCCGGGCTCCTCCTCCGGCAGGGGATGAGCATGTCCCGGCCAGCCCCATTCCAGGTCCGCCATGAAGCGCGGCAGAATGCCGATCACCTCGCCGCCGCGGGCCAGCGCGCCGTCGGCCAGCGCGCCCATCGAGCCCGCCGAGCCGCCGCCGTAGACCACGCTGCAGCCGGCCTCGGCCAGCCGTTCGCCCAGCCGGCGCGCCGCGGCGCGGTAAGTCGGATCGGCCTGCTCGCTGGACGCGCAATAGACGCAGATACGCATGGACGGCTCCCCTTGATCGCAGGAGAGGTCAGTTTAGCGTCCGTACCGGAGTCGCAGCGGTGTTATTGCATCCGCCCCGGCGCGTCGAGCAGCACCGCGCCGCGAAACTCCTGGCGGCCGTCGGTGCGTCCCAGGGCGTGACGTGCCAGTGCGTCCAGGCCCTGCCAGTCGCCGGACAGCCGGCGCATTTCGACCAGCGCGCGCACCAGTGCGGTGAACGCCGCCGCGAGGTGCCGATAAAGCGTCGCCAGCGCCGCGCGGACGTGCTCGGCTTCGGCCGTATAGGCGGCGATACCGAGATCGATGAAATACCCCAGCGACACCCGCCGCCGCTGCGCCTGCTCGGGGAACAGGCCGGCGATCAGCAGACAGCGGTCGCCGGTCTCGCGCAGCGCCTGGGCGCGCCGGCTCCCATGCGCAAGCAGCGCCTCGAGATAATCGAGCGCCAGCACCCGCGCGCCGAGGCCGGCATCGCCGAGATGCCGCATCAGCACGAAGACGAGATGACTCTCCAGTTCCTCGTCCAGCGTCACCTCGGCACGCTGTGCAGCCTCGCGGACCAGATCACGCCACAGTGCGGTGGGGACGTTCTCGGTGAGGATGCCGGCGGTCATGCGCGCGCTCCGGGCCGCGGGCGGCGGCCTTGCTCTCCTTATATCGGTCGGCGTTCCCGATGCAAGGGCGGCTGCCGCACTTCGGCGAGCCGCGCGCAAAAAAGAGCGCCGGCGGGAGCCGGCGCTCGAATGGGTCACTACGCTGGAGAAGACGGGGCGGCTTCGCATGCGCCGCTCCTGGAGACGGTCAGAACCGCACCCTGACACCGGCCTGGAAGTACCGGCCCACGATGCCCTGCTGCTGATAGGTGGGGTTGTAGTTGGCGCCCGCGCCTGCGTAGTCGATCGGGTCGAGGCCCGGACCGCGATCGAACAGGTTCTGGATGCCCCCGAAGATGTCGATGTCATGGGTCAGGTGGTAGCTGCCGTTGAGATCGACGTAGGTGAACGAGGGCATCGTGCAGCTGGCCGGGAAGTTGGCACCGGTCGGGCCCGTGGAGAAGCACGAGTTGTCACCGGTAATGTCAGGCACGCTCATGTACAGGTGACTGACATAGTAGACCGAGGCGGTGACCGACCACTGACCGTGCTGCAGCGTGTTCGCCCAGGACGCGCGCCACTTCGGTGTGCCCGCGCCCGAGGACAGGATGTAGGGCCCTTGCGTGCCGACAAACTGCAGGTAGCCCTGCCCGAAGTCCTCCTTCCAGGTCAGGATGTCCGTGGACGTGAACTCGCTGATCCACTGGTAATCATCCGCGAAGTGGAAGGTGCCGCGCACATCCAGGTCCACGCCCTTGGTGATCAGCGAATTGGCGTTAACGTAAGGCGAAGACACGATCAGCGGTCGTGCCGGCGCGTTCGGGAACGCCGGATCGATGTTGTCCAGCGTCAACTGGTAGCCCGCGGGGACGGGTTGCCCGGCGAAGTAGGCATTCAGCGCCGTGGAAGCCGGCGCCACACTGATGACGTTGGTCTTCTTGATGTTGTAGTAGTCGATCGTCGCACTCAGGTCGGGCAGTGGCTGCAGGATCACGCCCAGCGTGTAGCTGGTCGACTTCTCCGGCTTGATGCTGGGGTTGGCCGTGCTCTGGATGCCCAGGGCGTAAGGCAGCGTGTAGTTGTCGTTGCCATGGGCTGCGGCAAAGGCCGGCGGGAGCGTCTCGGTGACGAAACCCAGCGTCTGGCTGGAACCGTTCTCGGCGAAGCTCGGCGCCTTGAAGCCCTTCGAGTAGGTCGCGCGGAACGCGACCTGCTTGATCGGCTGCCACTTGATGCCCGCGGCCGGCGAGAAGTTGGTACCGAAGTCCGAGTAATCGTCGTAACGACCGGAAACGTTCGCCGTCAGCGAGTCCAGCAGCGGCATCTGGAACTGGCCGTACACGGCGCCCACCTTGTGCGAGCCGATGATCTGCGTGTTGCCGAGACCCAGATAGAGGTTGCTGGGGTTCAGTTCCGGCTCGTACTGCGATTCATGGCGGAAGCTCACGCCCAGACCGATGGCGCTGCGGCCGCCCGGCAGTCGCCAGAGGTGACGCGATGCGGTCAGCGAGACGTCTTCCAGATCGGTGGTGGCGGTATTGCTGATGGGCGGGGCAAGGGCCGCGCGAACAGCAGCCGAGTTGGAAGCCGGGTTGATGAAGCTGTAAGTGCCGTTGAGGATGTCGTTGTACAGGGTGGGGAAATAGATGAAGCCGTAGTTGTTGATGGTCAGCCAGGTGTGGTTGATCACCGCTGCCGCGTCATAACGCCAGGGGCCGTAATAGCCATTGAGGTCGGCCACCACGCGCAGGTTGTGGTTGGTGTCGTTGTAGCTGCCGATGCCCGGCAGGTCGCCGAAGGCATAGTTGATCAACGCGTACTGGCCGCTGGCCGCGAACGGGTCGTTGGGGTTGAGCTGGCCGTTGCTCAGCGTCGGCGGCAGCGCAATGTTGTTGGTATTGATCGGGGTGCCTGTCTGGATCTGTCCGGGCGCCGTGTTCGAGACGGTCTGCACCTGCACATAGCTGGCGTTCAAGTACGCCTGCGTGTCGCTGTTGATCTGGAAGGTCACGCGGCCGTCGATGGCATAACGCTGCAGGTAAGGCGCAACCTGGCCGTACTGGCCGAGGAAGTTCTGCTCGCAGAAACTGTCGCCGCCGGCGTCCGTGGCCGCCGTCGAACCGGCGCCGCACGGCCGCAGCGGCTGGTAGGGCCCGGTGGGCGAGCCGCTCAGCAGTGGGTAGGGATTGAATGGACCCTGGGTGGGGTTGGTGAGGATGCCCGGGGCGACGTTGCCGTAAACCGAGCCCGATCCGGGTGGCTGCCCAGGCAGCGCATTGTTGCCGCCGATCGACGACAGGTTGGAGGTATTGAACGGGAAGCCACGGGAACTCGTATAGATCGGGGTGGAGCGCTGGTATTCGATATCGATATAGGCATTGTGACCATCGCGCTCGAGGCTGCCCGCGCCGGCCAGCAGCGTCGCCTTGGACATCGTTCCGCCGCCATGCTGGGAGGTGCCCATCTCGCCGCTGGCCTCGACGCCGTGGAAGGTGCGCCGCATGATGATGTTGACCACGCCGCCGATGGCGTCGGAGCCATAAAGAGAGGACGCGCTGTCCTTGAGCACCTCGATGCGTTCGACCGAGTTGAGCGGGATCGAGTTGAGGTCGACGAACGAGCGCTGGCCGTCGTCGTCCAGCGCGTAGGACGCGACGCGCTGCCCGTCGATCAGCACCAGCGTGGAACCCAGGTTGAGGCCGCGCAGCGCGACACCGGAAGCGCCCGAGGCGAATCCGTTGGAAAAGGCGGTCGGCAGCGTGCCGCTGTTGTCGGCGCTGATGGAGCGCAATACCTGCGAGACCGAAGTCAGACCGCTGCGCTTGATCTGCTCGGCGCTGATCACCTGCACCGGCGATGGCGTCTCGATGTCGATCTGCGGAATCAGCGAACCGGTGACCAGGATCGTCTTCAGTTTCTGCTGTTTCGGCGTCGTGTCCGCGCTGGCGGAGGTGTCGGACGCGGAGCCTGCGGTGTCCTGGGCCTGGCTGCCCGGCGCATTCACGGCCGTCGCGTCATGGGCAAAAACGGCTCCGGCCGAGAGCGTCAGCGCAAGGCCGATCACGGATGACAATGTGGTGCGCTACCCCTTACGTGTTGGACGGATCGATCGCAGCGGCCATGGCCGCGCGGCCGGAACAAGGGCCAAGGGGGCGGTGCCTGATCCATGGCAGGAGAAATGGGCACCCCGTCACACGAGGGTTTAACGCTGCGGTAACCGCGGTCAATCGAATCGCGACGTTCGTATGTCAACCGTAAATGCGGCGTTACACGGCCGACATGATTTGCGAGTTGGCCATACAAATCGTATGGCTCGCGCACGCAAAAAGGCCGGCGCAAGGCCGGCCTTTCCGACGTGCAACGCGGATGCCTGGATCAGCGCTTCATCGCCGAGAAGAACTCGTCGTTGGTCTTGGTGTTCTTCATCTTGTCGAGCATGAACTCCATCGCCGC
>JAJYMF010000237.1 GCA_021787175.1 Pseudomonadota bacterium
GCATCGTCGCCCGCTCTCTCGAGAGCGGGCGCGGATTGAAACCGCAACCTGGTGCTGCAGGGCAACACCAACCTTGGTCGCCCGCTCTCTCGAGAGCGGGCGCGGATTGAAACTCCGAACATGCCGACAGGGGTAAAGCCGTGGGATGTCGCCCGCTCTCTCGAGAACGGGCGCGGATTGAAACATGTACTGAGCGGCTGTTGCCAGAATTCGCCAGGTCGCCCGCTCTCTCGAGAGCGGGCGCGGATTGAAACGATTGCAGTAGTCATTGCCGGGCGTCGCGCTATGGTCGCCCGCTCTCTCGAGAGCGGGCGCGGATTGAAACATGCTGACGTCGTCGGGCACCGCCTCGCCGCGAGGTCGCCCGCTCTCTCGAGAGCGGGCGCGGATTGAAACCGCTGCAGCTGCGGCGCCGGCGCGCGGCCTGATGTCGCCCGCTCTCTCGAGAGCGGGCGCGGATTGAAACAGCATATGCAGGCCGAGGAAATGCGCGCCGCTGCGTCGCCCGCTCTCTCGAGAGCGGGCGCGGATTGAAACACCGATCGGGCCGACAAGATGCCGCTCGAGCATGTCGCCCGCTCTCTCGAGAGCGGGCGCGGATTGAAACCGACTGTCTGCCAAGGCGTCACGGCTGGAAGTCTGTCGCCCGCTCTCTCGAGAGCGGGCGCGGATTGAAACTGGCCGCTCTCACGCTACCGAGGCGCGAGGATGAGGTCGCCCGCTCTCTCGAGAGCGGGCGCGGATTGAAACGATAATTTGCGCGGCCATGCGGCGACTTTAGGCGTCGCCCGCTCTCTCGAGAGCGGGCGCGGATTGAAACGAGGTCCGGCACGCGCCGGACAACAGCGGCCGGGGCTGAATCCCGGCCCGCACTGGGACGACTTGCCTGGACAGCCCCAGGATCCCCCTACGCGACCTTCTTCGCTCGCGCCAGCAGCTGATCGAGCAGGGTCATGGCGAGGTCGATCTCCTCGCTGCTGATGTGCAGCGACGGCGCGAAGGTGATCACGTTCTTGTAGTAGCCGCCGATGTCGAGCACCAGACCGATCTTCCTGCCGTTGTGGTCGAGGTCGCCGGCGAGGCCGATGTCGACCATGCGGTCGACCAGCTTCTTGTTCGGCGTGAAGCCGTCGGCTTCGCAGATCTCGGCGCGCAGGGCGAGGCCCAGGCCGTCGACGTCGCCGATCTCGGGATGACGTTTCTGCAGGTCCTTGAGGCCGGCGAGGAAGTGCGCACCCTTGGCCATGACCATGCTTTCGTAGTCGGTCTCGGCGAGCATCCTCATGGTCTCCAGCGCGACCGCGGTACCCAGCGGATTGGCGTTGAAGGTGGAATGCGTCGAGCCCGGCGGAAACTGCTTCGGGTTGATCAGCTCCTCGCGCGCCCAGATGCCGGACAGCGGGTTGAGGCCGTTGGTAATCGCCTTGCCGAACACGATCACGTCGGGCTTGACCCCGAAGTGCTCGATCGCCCACAGCTTGCCGGTGCGGTAGACGCCCATCTGGATCTCGTCGACCACCATCAGCACGCCGTGCTGGTCGAGCACCTTCTTGATGCCGGCGAAGTAGTTCATCGGCGGCAGCACATAGCCGCCGGTGCCCTGCAGCGGTTCCAGATACAGCGCGGCGTATTCGCACTCGCCGGCCTTGGGATCCCACACGCCGTAGTACTCGGTCTCGAACAGGCGCGCAAACTCGCGCACCAGCTGCTCGCCGTACTCCTCCTTGCTCATGCCCTTCGGGCCGCGGAAGTGGTACGGGAACGGCAGGAACATCGCACGATCGCCGAAGTGACCGTAGCGGCGGCGGTAGCGGTAGCTGGAGGTGATCGCCGAGGCGCCGAGGGTGCGGCCGTGGTAGCCGCCCTCGTAGGCGAACATCAGGCTCTTGCCGCCCTTGAAGTTGCGCACCAGCTTGAGCGAGTCCTCGACCGCCTGCGCGCCGCCGACGTTGAAGTGCACGCGCCCCGGCAGCCCGAACTTGCGCTCGGCGTCCTGGGCGATGAACCGGGCCAGCTCGATCTTCTCGACGTGCAGGTACTGGCTGGCGACCTGCGGCAGCTTGTCGATCTGGCGCTTGAGGGCGTCGTTGAGGCGCTTGTTGGCGTAGCCGAAGTTGACCGCCGAGTACCACATCTGCAGGTCGAGATAGGCCGTGCCCGCGGCGTCGTACAGGTAGCTGCCATCGCAGCGGTCGAAGATCTTGGGCGGCTCGGTGTAGTGGACGGTATCGCCGAAGGAGCAGTACCTGGCCTCGTCGGCCAGAAGATCAGTTTCGCGCATGGAGGCTGTGACCTGAGAGCAGCGGAGAAGTGGCGGAGGCGCCGGCCAGTTCGCCGACCAGCAGCGCCGGCAGCGCCACCAGCGCGTCGGCGAAGCCGCGGATCGGCAGGTGCGGCAGGCCCTGTTCGCGGCAGCGCTGGATCAGCCTGGACTTGGCGAACACGAAATCGACCGAGCCGGCGGCGCAAAAGTCCGAGGTGCCGTCACCGATCAGCAGCACGTGCGGATGATTGACCCGCTCGCGGGCGACGTGGTCGCACTTGCAGGTGCCGCTGGCGGCGTGGCAGCCGGGGTTGGAATGCGGAAACTCCAGCCGGTAGCGGCGCGGACCGGCGGGCTCGAGGCGGTTGGCGACGATCGGCAGCATGCCCAGATCGTGGCGCGCGAGGATGCGGCGGATGGCGAGGTCGAGACCGTCGCTGACGATGGTCACCGGCACGCCGGCGCCCAGCGCGGCACGCACGAAGGCGGGAAAGTCGGGGTCGATCCGGATGCGGTCGATGGCGGCGTCGAGCTGCGCCGGGCTCATGTCGAGCAGGGCGATCTGGCCGGCCATGCAGGCGCGCGAGCCGATCTCGCCGTGCTGCCAGGCGGTCTCCAGCTCTTCCCAGCCGGGGCGCCCGTAGCGCTCCAGCAGCAGGTCGGTCACGTCGCCGACGCTGACGGTACCGTCGAAATCACAGGCGATGGTCCAGCCGGGCACGGCGCACCTCGAACAGGGGGAAAACGGCCGCAGGGTAGCAAGGCGAGATTGCGGCAGGCTTTGGGCAACCGCAGGAAAGGCTCAGGGTGCCGGCCACTGGGACCCGGCACCGTGCCCGAAGTTGCAATGTTACTGAACCACGGGTTCAGCGTCCTTTCGATTTGTGATGAATTTCACCAGCACGCGCTGCCCCACGCGCAGGCCGGCGGCATCCAGCGCCAGCACGCAATCGACGTCATGGGCGTCGGCGGGCTGGTCGTGTTGCGGACCCAGCCGCGTCGGCCCGTAGACCAGGCCCAGCCGCAGCACGTGCGCCGGCCAGATGCGGCCGCTGCCGGCATCCAGCACCACTTCCGCGCGCATGCCCGGCTGCACCTGATCGATGTAGGACTCGTTGAGTTCGGCGCGCACGATCAGCGGGCGCTGCGGCAGCAGTTCGAACAGCGGCTGCGCCGCCTGCGCACTGACCGTCTCGCCCGGCTGCACGTAGCGGCGCACGATGGTACCGGCCACCGGCGCGCGCAGGCTGCGCAGGTCGAGTTCGTGCTGCGCCTGCGCCAGCCGCGCCTGCGCCACCGCGACGCTGGCGCGGGCGGCGCCGATCTCGGCGCGCAGGCCGGCCAGCGTCGAGGCCGCATCCGCGCTGTCCTGCTGCGACGCCGCCTCGGCCCGGGCCGCGGCGGCCACGCGCTCGGCGCGCGTCTGCGCGGCCGGCAGCCGCGCGGCCAGTTCGTCGGCGCGCGCGCGCGCCTGGTCGAGTTCGGCCCGGGCCATGGCCACTCCCAGTTCGGCGGCGCGCGAGTCCAGCGTCAGCAGCAGCTGACCGCGCTGGACCACGGTGCCTTCCGCCACCGGCACCGTCGCCACCACGCCGTCGCGGCGCGGCAGCAGGCGCAGCAGGCCGCCCTCGACATCGACCACGCCGCGCGCCATCGCGGCATAGGACGGCGATGCGGCGACCGGCGCGGGATGCCGGCCGGAGCAGGCGGCGAGCGCGAACGGCAGCAGCAACAGAAGGCGGGCAAGGCGCCGCTTGGTCATGGCGAAGACTCCTCGGCGGGGGGCGGACCGGATGCCGGATTGCGCTGGTCGGACAGGATGCGCCCGTCCTCCATGCGCAGCACGCGGTCGGCGTGGGTGACCAGGCGCGGGTCGTGGCTGACGCACAGCACGGTGGCGCCGTGGCCGCGGGCGATGCGGTGCAGGATGTCGATCACGGTCTGGCCGCTCTTGGCGTCCAGCGCACTGGTCGGTTCGTCGGCGAAGAACAGCTGCGGCTGCTTGGCCAGCGCGCGGGCGATGGCTACGCGCTGCTTCTCGCCGCCGGACAGCTCGGCCGGGCGCAGGTGGCGCCGATGCGCCAGGCCGACCTCGTCCAGCGCGTCCTCGGCGCGGCGCCGCGCGGCGGCGTGGCCCAGTCCGAGATAGCCCAGCGGCAGCATCACCTGCTCCAGCGCGGTCAGCGCCGGAAACAGGTTGAAGCCCTGGAACACGAAACCCAGATGCTGCAGGCGAAAGCGCTGCAGGCCGGCGCGGTCGAGTTCCCAGACCCGCTCGCCCAGCGCCTCGACGCTGCCGGCATCAGGGCGCTCCAGCCCGCTGAGGATCGCCAGCAGGGTGCTCTTGCCGCAGCCCGAAGGCCCCGAGATCAGGGTCAGCTCGGCGCTCATCAGCTCGATCGATAGCCCCTCCAGCACCTGCGTGCGTACCTTGCCCGACAGGAACGCCTTGGCCACGCGGTCGGCGCGGATCGCGGTCGTCATCGCGCTCACCGCAGCAGCCGCGCGGGATCGGCACGGCGCAGCGTACGCACCGCCATCAATCCCGACACCAGCGCGATCGCCATCACCAGCCCGGCGCAGACCAGCACCCCCAGCGGGCTGAGCGCCACCGGCACGTCCTGGCCCACGGCCACCACCAGCACCAGCGCGCTCAGCACGCCGCCCAGCAGCAGACCCAGCGCGCCGATCCAGGTCGCCTGCTCCATCACCACCCGGCTGAGCGCGGCGTAGCTGGCGCCCAGCGCGTTGAGCGTGGCGTATTCGGTGACCGAGCCGGCGACCGCGCCCATCAGGGTCTGGCTGGTGATCACCGCGCCGACCAGAAACACCACCGCCGACATGAACACCACGCCCAGTCCGGCGCCGGTCTCGAACAGCCAGTAGCGCACCGTGCGCGCGGAAAAATCCTGCGCCGTCCACACCGCGTAGCGGCGGTGCGTGCCCTGCGGATCGAGCTGCGCGGCGACCGTCGCGGCCTGCTCAGGGTGCCTGAGCTTGATCAGGTAATAGGCGACCTGGCCGGGATCATCGACGCCCTGGTTGAGGCGGCGCGCGGTCGCCAGCGAGGTGACGATGTTGACGCCGCCCAGCGCGCGCAGGCCGGTGGCGGTGCCGACCAGGCGCACGCGCACACCGTTGAGGACGGCGCGGTCGCCGACACCGATGCCGAGTTTGGGCAGGTCGGCGCGATCGACGATCACCGCGCCCGGCTGCTCCAGCCGCAGGCGCAGCGCCGGCGGGATCACCTTGGCGAAGGCCAGCCCGCGGGGCGACGGGTCGATGCCGGAGATGAACACCGACACGCTGCCGAGATCGACCGGGCCGTGCCAGTCGCCGTCGACCCACTGGAACGGCTCGACCCGCGCCACCGCCGGGTCCATCAGCAGGCGCATCTCGACGTCGCGACCGATCGGGCGGCCGAGATCGATGCTCTGCGTGCCGGGATAGCCGGCCCAGAGGTCGGCGCTGGAGCGGGTGATGTAGGTGCTGGCGCTTTCGAAGATGCCCAGCACCAGCGCCAGCTGCACCAGCAGCAGCATGCCGGAGAACGCCACCGCCAGCGTCGCCGGCAGGAAGCGGCGCCACTCGTAGATCAGCGTCTTGCGCGCCAGCGCGATCATCGCGCGGCCTCGGCGGACGGCGTGGCGCCGGCCTCCAGGACCGGAGCCGCGCCGCCCAGCGCCTTGTACAGCGCCACGTAGGCCACGCCTTCGGCCTCGCGCGCCCGGCTGGCGACCAGCGCGGCGCGCAGCGCGGCGACGCGCGCGCTGTCGCCTTCGAGCCCATCGGCGAGACCCAGGCGCGTGCGTGTGGCCGCGGCCCGCGCGGCGCGCTGCAGCGCCGTGGCCGCCGCCGCGCTCTGCGCGGCGCGCTCGCGCGCCGCGGCCAGCTGCGCCAGCGCCTGCTCGGTCTCGCCGACCGCCGTCAGCACGGTCTGCCGGTAGTTCAGCACCGCCGCCCGCAGCGCATGGCCGTGCGCGCGTACCTGCGCCTGGCGCAGACCCCAGTCGAACAGCGGCATGTTGATGATCGGGCCGAAGCTGGGGATGGTGCGCAGGCGGCCGATCTCGCCGCCCGCGGTCTGCGCCGAGGCGGTCGCGGTCCAGCCCAGCGCCAGCCGCGGATAGAGATCGGCGCGGGCGATGCCGAGTTCGCCGGCGGCGCGCAGCACCGCGGCCTCGGCGCGCTGGATGTCGGGCCGCGTGCGCAGCAGATCGGCCGGCGGCAACACCGCCGTGGCGGCCGGCGGCGCCGGCAGCGCCGCCGTGGCGCCGAGCGCCGCGTCGGGCTCGGCTTCGCCCAGCAGCACCGCCAGCTGCTGCCGCGCCACCGCGATCGCGGCCGGCGCGGCGGGCGCGGCGGCGCGCGCCGAATCCAGCGCCGCAGCCGCGGCGTCGCCGGCCTCGGGCGCAGCCAGATCCTGCCTGATGCGCACGTCCGTCAGCGCCACGCGGCGCTGCGCCGCGGCGACCAGATCGGCATCCA
>JAJYMF010000284.1 GCA_021787175.1 Pseudomonadota bacterium
TCTGGTCGAGAAGCCCAAGCCCGCGGTCGCGCCGTCCAATCTCGCCATCGTCGGCCGCTACCTGCTGCCGCCGCGGGTCTTCGAGCTGCTGGAGGCGACGCGACCCGGCATGGGTGGCGAGATCCAGCTGACCGACGCGCTGGAAAAGCTGGCGCACGAACAGGAACTGCTGGCCTACCGCTTTGCCGGCGAACGCTTCGACTGCGGCAACAAGCTGGGCCTGGTCCGCGCGACGCTCAGTCTGGCGATGGACGATCCGGCGCTGGCGGCGGCGGTGCGCGAGTTCGTCGCGGCGCATGCCTGATCTGCGCGCCCCCGCCGCCGACAGCATCTACGCCGCGCGGGCGCCGCTCAGCTACGGCTATCCCAGCCTGGGCGGCCGCATCGAGGCCGAGGTCGCTGTCGTCGGCGGCGGCTACGCCGGTTTGGCGACAGCGCTGGGCCTGGCCGAACGCGGCGTCAAGGGCGTGGTGCTTCTGGAGGCCGAGCGCGTCGGCTTCGGCGCCTCGGGTCGCAACGGCGGCTTCGTCTTTGGCGGCTATTCGCTGGATGGGGACGCGCTGGTGCGACGCCTCGGCCGGGAGCGCGCGCGAGCGCTGTATCTGGCCACGCAGCAGGCGGTCCAGCTGATCCGCGCGCGCATCCAGCGCTACGCCATCGCCTGCGAGGCCAACGACGCCGGCGTGCTGTGGGCCAACTGGTTTCGCGATCCCGAAGTGTTGCGTCGCCGGCAGCGCCAGCTGGCCGAGGATTTCGGCGTCGAATGGGAGTGGGTCGAGCCGGACGCGCTGCGCGGCATGGTGCGCAGCGACCGCTACCACGGCGCGCTCTACGAGCGATCGGCGCTGCATCTCGATCCGCTGGCCTATGCGCGCGGGTTGGCTCAGGCGGCGACGGGGCAGGGCGTGGTGCTGCGCGAAGCCTCGCGGGTGCTGCGCCTGGAACGCAGCGGCGGGGGGTTCCATCTGCACACCGGCGGCGGGCGCGTCGATGCGCGCCAGGTGGTGCTGGCCACCGGCGGCTATCTGGCCGGGCTGGAGCCGCAGGCCGATCGTGCGGTGCTGCCGATCGCCACCTACGTCATGGCGACCGAGCCGCTGGGCGGACGCCTGAGCGACTGCGTGCGCACCGCGGCGGCGGTCTACGACACCCGCTTCGCCTTCGATTACTGGCGACCGCTGGCCGACACCCGTCTGCTGTGGGGCGGGCGCATCTCGGTGCGCGACCGCCGCCCCGAGGACGTGCGCCGGCTGCTTTACCGCGACATGCTCAAGGTGTTTCCGCAGCTCGAGGGCACCCGCGTCGAATACGGCTGGTCCGGCCTGATGAGCTATGCCCGCCACCAGATGCCGCAGATCGGCGGCGACGGCCGCGGGCTGTGGTGGGCGCAGGCCTTCGGCGGCCATGGTCTGGCCCCGACCACGCTGGCCGGCGAACTGCTGGCCGCGGCGATCAGCCGAGACGATGACGCCTGGCGCCTGTTCGAACCGTTCGGCCTGGTCTCGGTGCAGCGACCGCTGGGCTATCTGGCGGCGCAGGCCCGTTATGCCTGGCTGCAATATCTCGACGCGCGCAAGGAACGCCGGGAAGCCTGATCGTTGCTGTCCGATGGGGGCATCCGCCGCGGCCTGTGCTTCGCGATCGACGTTCATGCGGGTCGCGGCAACCACATGGCAAGATGGCGCTCGCCTTCGCGTTGCGGTGCGCGCCCGTCATGAATCCCCCGATGTCTTCGAATCTGTCCGCACAGGCTCCGCCCCTGACCGATCTGCCGGGCGCTTCCGTGCCCGCCGAGTGGGTTCGCGCGCTCACCGCGCCGCTGCATCGCCGCCGTGGGTGGTGCCGGGGCTTCGCCGTGCTGCTGCTGGGTTTCGGCGTGCTCAAGCTCTGGCACGGCAGCTGGCTGGATGCGCTGGTCGCGCTGTGCGGGGCGCTGTCGGCGTGGTTCCTGTTTCGCGCCGCTTCGGTGCTCAGCGCCGCGCACGCCAGTCTGCGGCCCGAGGATGCGCGGGCCGGGTTTGTCGCGCTGGCGCGCTACTTCATGCTGTCGGCGCTGACCAGCGCGCTGGGATTGCTGCTGTTGATCGGCACCATCGCCGAGGCCGTTGTGCAGGTGAGCCATGGCCTCTGAGACCGCGCCGGCGGCGGCCGCAGCGCCCACACCGCGAGCCGCCGCCGGCGCGGCCGCCCTGTTCGCCGACACCATCGCGCCGCTGGCGCGTGCCACCGCGTGGATACGTGCCTGCGGCGTGTTCAACGGCGTGCTGGCAGTGTTGCTGGGGCTGACCATCATCGGCCTGCCGTTCGCCGCGGGGCTGGCCTGGGTGGCGTTCCTCGAATTTCGCGCCGCGTCGCGGCTCGATGCCGCGCGCCTGCGGCCCGCGGCGCCCGACGGCATCGACCAGGCCGCCGCCGCGGTCAACGACATCGCGGTGCACTACATCGTGCAGGCCGTGATCACCACGCTGATGATCGCGGCCGCGCTGGTCGTGCTGGCCCTGTTCGCCCCGCTGCTTGGCAAGACGCTGCGGATCTGAGCGAAACGCCGACTTCGATGCCGGCCGCAAGGCCGCGATGGCGGCCTCAGGCGCGGCAGGGAGGCGGCCGGCTCACACCGCCTCGAGCACCATCGCGTAGCCCATGCCGGTGCCGATGCACATGGTGACCATGCCGTATTTCTGCTTGCGCCGGCGCAAGCCGTGCACGACGGTCGCGGTCAGCTTGGCGCCGGTAGCACCCAGCGGATGGCCCAGCGCGATCGCACCGCCCAGCGGATTGACCTTGGCCGGATCGAGACCGAGATCGCGGATCACCGCCAGCGCCTGCGCGGCGAAGGCTTCGTTGAGTTCGACCCAGTCGAGCTGGTCGCGGCCGATGCCGGCGAGCTTGAGCGCGCGCGGGATCGCCTCCTTGGGGCCGATGCCCATGATCTCCGGCGGCACGCCGGCCACCGACGCGCCGACGAAGCGCGCCAGCGGTGTCAGGCCGTAGTCCTTGATCGCCTGCGCGCTGGCCAGCAGCACTGCGCCGGCGCCGTCGGACATCTGCGAACTGTTGCCGGCGGTGACGCTGCCGCCGGCGCGGAATACGGCTTTCAGTTTGGCCAGACCGTCGAGGCTGGTGTCCTTGCGCGGACCCTCGTCGGTATCGATGCGGCGCTGGTCGGCCTTGGTCGCATGCGTGGCCAGATCAGGGTAGCGATCATCCAGCGTGTACGGCGCGATCTCGTCGGCGAACTCGCCCGAGCCGATCGCCGCCAGCGCGCGCTGGTGGCTCTGCAGGGCGAAGGCATCCTGGTCCTCGCGGCTGACCTTCCAGCGCTCGGCGACCTTCTCGGCGGTGATGCCCATGCCGTAGGCGATGGCGACATGCTCGTTGTCGAACACGGCCGGGTTGATCGCCGGGCGATGGCCCATCATCGGCACCATGCTCATGCTCTCCGTGCCGCAGGCCAGCATCAGGTCGGCCTCGCCGAGGCGGATGCGGTCGGCGGCCATCGCCACCGCCTGCGCGCCCGACGAGCAGAAGCGGTTGACGGTCACGCCCGGCACCGTGTCCGGCAGGCCGGCCAGCAGCAGGCCGATGCGGGCGACATTCATGCCCTGCTCGGCTTCGGGCATGGCGCAGCCGACGATCACGTCACCGATGCGCTGCGGATCGATGCCCGGCGTCCTGGCCAGCGCGGCGCGGATCACGTGCGCCAGCAGGTCGTCGGGGCGGGTGTTGCGGAACACGCCGCGCGGCGCCTTGCCGATCGGCGTGCGCACCGCGGCGACGATGTAGGCGTCCTGGATTTGCTGGGTCATGCTTGATCTCCAGAGCATTTGGTCCGCGAAGGACGCGAAGACCGCGAAGGTTTTCTCGATGATGGATCTTGTGCGATCGCGCGCGTCGTGGACCGGTGGACTTGGGTTTCGATGGCTTGGAAGTGCGGGTTTGCGAAGGGCGCCAGGATCGTGAAAAAAGCATCAAGTCCTGAAATTTTGCGCCCTTTGCGTTCTTCGCGGACAACTGCATTCAGGGGTCCGCAAAGGACGTCAAGAACGCGAAGATGTCAGTCAGATGAAGATCCTTCGCGCGCTTTACGGTCTTCGCGGACGGTGGCTTTCAATTCCGCAGCGGCTTGCCGGTGGTCAGGGTGTGCTGGATCCGGGCCTGGGTCTTGGGCATCTGCGCCAGCGCCACGAAGTGTTTGCGTTCGAGACGCAGCAGCCACTCCTCGTCCACGGTCGCGCCGCGCTCGATCGCACCGCCGCACAGGGTGTCGGCGATGCGCGCGGCGATCTCGTAGTCGTGCTCGGAGATGAAGCGGCCTTCGAGCATGTTGACCAGCAGCATCTTCAGGCTGGCGGTGCCGACGTCGCCGGCCACCGGGATCGCGCATGCCGGCAGCGGCGGGCGCCAGCCGGACTCGGCCAGCGAGCCGGCGACGTTCTTCGCCACATACAGCAGTTCGAAGGCGTTGAACACCACCACGTCGCTGTCGCGCAGCAGGCCCATCTGCTTCGCTTCCAGCGCGGAGCCGCTGACCTTGGCCATCGCCACCGTCTCGAAGATGCGTTTGACGCCCTCGAAGGGATCACCCGCCAGACCGCAGCGGGTGGCGATTTCCTTCAGTCCGCCGCCCGCGGGCAGCAGGCCGACGCCGGCCTCGACCAGGCCGATGTAGCTCTCCAGCGCCGCGACCGTGCGTGCCGAGTGCATCTGGAACTCGCAGCCGCCGCCCAGCGCCATGCCGCGCACCGCGGCCACCACCGGCACCAGCGAGTACTTCAGCTTCATGCTGGTGGCCTGGAAGTTGGCGATCATCGCCTCCAGCTCCGCGACCTTGCCGGCCTGCAGCAGGCCCATCGCGCCCTTGAGGTCGGCGCCGGCCGAAAACGGCTCGCCGGTCTGCCAGACCACCAGCGCCTTGAACTGGCGCTCGGACTCCTCGATCGCGCGCTGCAGGCCGTCGAGCACGGCGTCGTTGACGGTGTTCATCTTGGTCTTGAAGGAGACGATGCCGACGTCGTCGCCCAGATGCCACAGACGCACGCCATCGTTTTCGAACGCGGTGCCGCCGCGGTCGAAGCGCTCGCCGAGCAGCGGATCGGGGAACAGCTGGCGCCGGTACACCGGATGCGCGGAGCGTGCCTGCGGTTTGCCCGTCTTCGGCGCGAACGAGCCGTCGGCGCCGTGCACGCCGTTGCGCCCGTCGGTCACCCAGGCCGGCAGCGGCGCGTCGCTCATCGCCTTGCCGGCCTTGATGTCCTCGACGATCCACGCGGCAACCTGCTGCCAGCCCGCGGCCTGCCAGGTCTCGAACGGACCCAGCTTCCAGCCGTAGCCCCAGCGGATGGCGAAGTCGACGTCGCGCGCCGTGTCGGCGATATCGGCCAGGTGATAGGCGGTGTAGTGGAACAGGTCGCGGAAGGTCGCCCACAGGAACTGCGCCTGCGGGTCACTGCTCGCGCGCAGCTGGGCGAACTTCTCCGCCGGGTCCTTGATGGCGAGGATCGCGGCGACCGCGTCGGAGGCCTTTTGTGCGGAGGCACGGTAGTCGAGCTCTTTTGAGGAGTCCGGCAAGGGATGGCCGGGCTCTTGCGGAAGGACCCGCATGTGAGTCACATCCAGGACCACGATGTCCTTGCCGGCCTTGCGGTAGAAGCCGGCGCCGGTCTTCTGGCCCAGCGCGCCCCTGGCGATCAGCGCGGCCAGCCACTCCGGCGCCTTGAAGTGGCGGTGCCAGGGATCGTTGGGCAGGGTGTCGGCCATGGTCTTGATCACGTGCGCCATGGTGTCGAGCCCGACCACGTCGGCGGTGCGGTAGGTGGCGCTCTTCGGACGCCCGATCGCCGGACCGGTCAGTGCATCGACCGCGTCGAAGCCGAGGCCGAACTGCCGGGTGTGGTGCATCGTCGCCAGCATCGAAAACACGCCGATGCGGTTGCCGATGAAGTTGGGCGTGTCCTTGGCGCGGACCACGCCCTTGCCCAGGGTGGTGGTCAGGAAGCCCTCCAGTGCGTCCAGCACTGCCGGATCGGTCGCGTGGTCGGGGATCAGCTCGACCAGATGCATGTAGCGCGGCGGATTGAAGAAGTGGATGCCGCAGAAGCGCGGGCGCAGTGCCGCCGGCAGCGCTTCGGCCATGGAGTTGATCGACAAGCCCGAGGTGTTGGAGGCGACGATGGCGTGCGCATTGAGATGCGGCGCGATCTTCGCGTAGAGACCCAGCTTCCAGTCGAGCCGTTCGGCGATCGCCTCGATCACCAGATCGCAGTCGGCGAGCAGCGCCGGATGCTCGTCGTAGTCGGCCGGCACGATGGCTTGTGCACGCGCCTTGTCGGCCAGCGGCGCCGGCGACAGCTTGCCGAGGTTCTGGATCGCCTTCAGCGCGATGCCGTTCTTGGGGGCGTCCTTGGCGGCGAGGTCGAACAGCAGCGTTTCGACGTCGGCGTTGACGAGATGGGCGGCAATCTGCGCACCCATCACGCCGGCGCCGAGCACGGCGGCCTTGCGGATGCGGAGTGGACTGGGATGCATCGGAAACTCCGGGGTCGGGGAAAACGAAAACGGAGCGCCCGGCTGGTGGCCGGGCGGGGCGGGCGGGGGTCAGGGGGTGCGCAGACCGGCGGCGGCGAAACGTACCAGGTGTTCGGCGGCGCGTTCGCGGTGGTGCTGTTCGCTGACACCGCCCTTGCGCTTGATCACGCCGAAGTCGGCCATCGCGTAGGTCAGCGCGCCGGC
>JAJYMF010000134.1 GCA_021787175.1 Pseudomonadota bacterium
ACCATGATGGACGAGGCGCAACTGCCGGCGTACCTCGAGCTGGCCACGCAGCTGCGCAACGGCGGCATCGCCACCGAAGTGGTGATGGAGCCGGGTAAGCTGGCGAAACAGTTCAAGTACGCCGACCGCGCCGGCATCCGCTTCGTGGTCGTGCTGGGCCCCGACGAGATCGCCAAGGGCACGGTCGCGGTCAAGGACATGCGCAAGCAGGACCAGTTCGAGGTGCCGCGCGCCGAGCTGATCAAGACCCTGCGCGTCGAGCTGGAGCAGGCCGCCGCCATGGCCCGCGCCGGTCGCGGCTGAGAACGTTCGCCACCATGACTTCGACGACCCCGATCACGCTGGATGGCCGGAGCCTGACCCGCGCGGCGCTGATCGCGATCGCGCGCCAGGCGGCCACGGTGTCGCTGCATCCCGATGCGCTGCAGCGCGTACGCCGCACCGCCGATTTCCTGGCCGACAAGGTGCGCTGCGGCGAGCCGATCTACGGCGTCACCACCGGCTTCGGCAGCAATGCCGACAAGCTGCTGGGCGCGCACCGCGCGCGCGACGAGCTGCCCGGCGGCAATCCCGAGGCGCGCGACGGCAGCCTGCTGGAAGAACTGCAGCACAACCTGATCGTCACCCACGCCGTGTGCGTCGGCGAGCCGTTCGCGCCCGAGGTGGTGCGCGCGATGCTGGCGATCCGCATCAACACACTGATGCGCGGGCACTCCGGCGTGCGCGTCGAAACCCTGCAGGCGTTGACCGCGATGCTCAACCGCGGCGTGGTGCCGGTGGTGCCGCAGCTCGGTTCCGTCGGCGCCAGTGGCGATCTGGCCCCGCTGTCGCATCTGGCGATCGTGCTGCTGGGCGGCGGCGAGGCCTTCTTCGAAGGCGAGCGCCTGCCCGGCGCCGAGGCCCTGCGCCGCGCCGGGCTCGAACCGGTGCGGCTGTCGTACAAGGAGGGCCTCGCGCTCAACAACGGCACCGCGCAGATGCTGGCCTGCGCGGCGCTGGCGCTGGATCAGTTGCAGCAGCAGGTCGAGTTGGCGGACCTCGCCGCGGCGATGACCCTGGAAGCCTTCGCCGGCCGCAGCGGCGCGTTCCGCGCCGACGTGCACGCGCTGCGCCCGCATCCCGGCCAGGTCGAGACCGCCGCGCATCTGCGCGAGCTGCTGGCCGGCTCGACCCTGATCGACATCCCCTACCACCTGGTGCCGCGCTTCGCGACCTGGATCGCGCAGGCCTGGCGCGAGCCCGAGGACCAGGCGCTGCACTTCGATCTGGCCTGGGACTGGGTGCCGGCGCACCGTCGTCACGGCCGCGAGTCCTTCTACACGCGCTTCCTGCCGTTCCGCGGCGGCAAGAAGCACCAGCCGCAGGATGCCTACAGCCTGCGCTGCATCCCGCAGGTCCACGGCGCGGTGCGCGATGCGCTGGCGCAGGCCGCGCGCGTCGTCGAGATTGAACTCAACGCGGTCACCGACAACCCGCTGCTGTTCCCCGATGTCGAGGGCGCGCAGGTGATCGAGGACCAGGTGGTCTCGGCCGGGCACTTTCACGGCATGCCGCTGGCGCTGGCGATGAGCTACGTCAAGGCGGCGATTCCGGTGCTGGCCTCGATCGCCGAACGCCGCATCGCCAAGCTGGTCGATGCCGCGACCAACGACGGCCTGCCGGCCTTCCTCACCGGCAACGAGGACGCCACCGACTCCGGCTTCATGATCGTGCAGTACACCGCCGCCGCGCTGGTCAACGACCTCGCCAGCCGCGCGCATCCGGCCAGCGTGTATTCGATCCCGACCAGCGCCAACGCCGAGGACCACGTGTCGATGGGCGCCAACGAAGCCCGCCACGTGCTGGCGATGTGCGAGCAGCTGGGGCAGGTGCTGGCGCTGGAGCTGTACACCGCCGCGCAGGCGCTGGACTACCGCCGCGACATGCTCAACGCCGCGCGCCGCCTGGCCCGCCGCGGCGACTGGCGCGTGCTGGCCGCCAAGATCGGCGGCGCACCCGAGGCCGGGCACCCGCAACACGCGCAGTTCGAACAGGAAGTGCGCGCGCTGATGCAGGCCCTGGCCGACGCGCCCGAGTTCCGTCCCGGCGCCGCCGTGGCCCGCGCCCTCGAACGCATCCGCAGCGAGGTGGCCTTCATGCCGCGCGACCGCGCCATGGACGGCGACATCGCGCGGATGGTGGCGCTAGTCAGGCGGGGACTGGACTGAGGCGGAGCAGGTGCACGCCCACGCCGGGCCTGGCTTCGCCTGATGCTGTGCGCCTTTGTTGACCTGGTGAATTTATTGCACCATGATCAATCATGCCAAAGCTCAGGCAGTTCGCTGATTGTCATGTCGCGATCTATCCGCGTGATCATCGACCGCCGCATGTCCACGTGGAGTTCCGCGACGGCAGCCGCTGCACGGTCGAGATCGAGTCGCTGAAGGTGTCAGGCACGATACGGCCGGCCGCCAGGCTCGCATCGGCCATGGCTTGGATCGAAGCGAACCGGGCGATGCAGCTGGCAACATGGAAGGAGATCGTGCGATGAACAAGCCGCCCCTGATCCGTGCCGTCAAGGCGCAGCCGCCGCTGACGCTCACCATCACCTGGAGCACCGGCGAGATCCTGCCGGTGGACGTGTCGCGCCTGGTCAGGCGTTTCAAACTCTACGGGCCGCTGCGCGACCCGGTGCATTTCCGCAAGGCCAGGGTCGATGCCTGGGGTCATGCCGTGCAGTGGCCGGGCGACGTGGACATGAGCGCCGACCAGCTCTACGAGATGGCGCGGGAGCAGGCAGGCGAATGGGGCCCCGAGCGCTTTGCTGCGTGGATGGCCCAGCACGATCTATCCCTGAATACTGCCGCCGATGCGCTCGGCCTCAGCCGCCGCACGATGGCCCATTACCGCACCGGCAGTCGCCCCATCCCGCACGTCGTCGCGTTGGCGTGCGAGGCCTTGTCGGCACGCTGGGCCAAGAAGGCGGCGTCAGCGCTCGGGGTGTTGGTGGCCAGATGTTGAGCGGCCGTGGATCGGTGACGACATCGTGCGGATGGTGGCGCTGGGGGGCGTAGATTCGGGAGCTGAGACAGGGCAGGGCTGCTGGGCAGACACTACATGGGTGCCGTACTTCGTAATGAAAAACGCTAGCACTGATCGACGCGGGCGTGTATACGGCACCCAACTACCTCACTGCCTTGCGGAATGAGGATTGCTCTTGATGAAGCAACGATCATCAGAATGGTTCCAGGTGCGCTGCGGGCGGATCACCGGCTCACGGTTCGCGGCCGTTATGGCTTCGTCGGAGACCGTTGCCCATCGCCGTCTCATCGATGAACTCGTGCGTGAACGCGAAGGCAGCCAGCCTGCCAAATTGCTGATCACAGCACCGATGCAATGGGGCATTGATCATGAAGATGAAGCTCGCGAGTGGTACACCAGAACTACACGAAATGACGTAGATCTTGTCGGCTTCGTTCATCACCCGCGCTTGGATTTCGTGGGGGTCTCGCCTGATGGCCTTGTGGGGACTGGCGGCGTCCTGGAGATAAAGTGTCCACAGATCAAGGCGTATCAAGCTTTTGCCTTGGAGTGCCGCATGCCATCTCGATATGCATGGCAAGTCCAAGGACAGCTATGGGTGTGCAATCGAGTATTCGTGCATTTTGTCTGCTTCTATCCTGGTGCTGGTGGATGCATTGTACGTGTGGAGCGCGACGAAGAGATGATCCGTCGCTTGCATCAACGATGTTTAGAAGTCGAGCACGAGGTGCAAGCACGCGTGCGAACCAACCGATCAGACTATCGAGGTTGAGGTTCATACCGAAGCGAGCCACGACAGCCTGTGACCGGGTACTTTGAGCACCCCCAGAACGCGCTCCAGGTATCCGTCGGCCTGGGTCTTACAACTCTCATCGTCGAACCGCAAAGCGGACAGACGGGGACGACTCCTTCCTGTCGCTTGGCGTGTCGTTGCTTGTCCAGTTTGTCAGAGATCGCCGTATTACTCCATGGAGACCACGGCGCACGACTTCGTTCATCCAGCATGTCCCAGCGCGCTTTCCACCGACCTCTGTTGCGTCCGATGACCAGCAACTCAGCAAGATGAGGCCCCGTCTCTTCCGTTAATTGCTGCGCACCCTCTGCCTTCTTGCGGCAGTGGCTGCATTCGACTCGAACAAGATTCTTCTCTTCGAGAACTTGGTAATAAAGTTTGTCAACACCGCATTCGGGGCATTGCAGGCCATAGAACGCTGTTATGTCACGGAGTTCACTAAGCGTCACGAGCTGAAGCCTGCGCAGGTGCGCTTTCACGATGTGCTTGCCTGCTCTGGCCGAATTGGCGCGTTTGTGCGTTCGAACCAGCGTGAAATAGAGCGTTCGGATGTCGCTCCATATCATTTCGTGACCACGCTCTGGCTCAAGCGCATGGTGGAATTGACAGAGCGAGACCAAATTGCTCGGCGAATGCGCACCGCCATCCGCAACTGGCTTCATGTGATGTGCGTGCAATTCTAGGCGTGACGGACACCCAGAGACTTGGCATCGATGTGCATCGCGCTCGAAGACCACCTGGCGAAGGTATTGCCAGTACGGTGGGTAACCAGGCCAATGGTCGAATACGTGTAGGATGCGGCTATCTCGATCTGACAACTCGGCCGCGGGGTCATGGAACTGCCTAAGCAGAGGCGCCAGCGGCATCGGATTCTCTTGCTCCCACTCGTGCCTTCTCTTTAGCCACCCGGCAAGCCTTTTCCTACTAACGGCGTTCTTGACTTTGCCGAACACAATCAGAAAGACAGAAAGGACGAGCCATCTGATGTCCAGATACAGGAGAAGCAGGGAAACCCATCCCAATGCCTCGATCAGGCTGTCCTTATGGACATACTCGTAGCGTTGCCGGAACGCTTCCCAGGCAAGCTGATGTGCCGACAGTTCAACAAGATGTTGTCGATGGAGCCGTTCGTACTTCTCAGGATAGGAAACAGCCGCGACGACTGAATAGCAGCCCTCGCAGAGGAACGATCTGTCGTTCAGAACGATGCCCGTTGGCTTATTGCGCGCGCATAGGATGCAGTTCCGATCCACACTGCTTATGCGGCTATCGTTGTAGATTGCGTTCGGCAAAGTCAACTTGTCCAACTGGACGCGCCCAAGGAATCTGGCCGGAGAGAATTCCTTGTGCCAGCTTTCTTCATTCATCGAGCCCCCTACGCGCAACGTGGCCCTCGTTCGAAGTCAGGCCTGAGTCCGAATACCCAGAGGTTTCCGCAGCTCAGCTCAATAGCCGCGGCCCTCGTTCAGCAATGCGCCCAGCGGCGCAGATCTTTTTCCCGCTGATCGGTCACAATAATCACATTTGTGTGACGCCGTTCGACACTCTATCAGCCCCTTCAGATAGTCGTCTTCCACACAGACTTCGCACACATGCGTGCCGAGCTCGACCCGGCCACACTCTTGCGCTTCCATCCATTCTGACTTCGCAAGGCCCATGGCACGCCGGTAGTAATGTCAATGTGGCCATTATCCGCCGGTTGCGAGTACTTCAGACAACTCTGTCCTCACACCTCACACCGCCGCCCTAGCTTGCAACCCGCCCCTCCCTCGGATAGCATCACGTACTAACGCGTTAGTACGTGAGAGCAACGATGAAAAGGCGTTCGCTGGAACCGCTGCAGCCGCGTGCCCTGGCCGAGGAGGGCCTGTGCCGCGCGCTGCTGGCCATGCGCGACGTGGACGAGATGCGCGCCTTCCTGCGCGACCTGTGCACGCCGGCCGAGGTCGAGGCGCTGGTGGACCGCTGGTCGGTGGTGCCGCATCTGCTGGCGGGGACGCCGTATCGCGAGATCCACGACCTGACGGCGGTCAGCATCACCACCATCGGCCGCGTCGCGCGCTATCTGAATCAGGGCAATGGCGGCTATCTGGCGGCGGCGGCGCGCGCGCAGCAGTCGCGCCGGCCGCGCCGCGTCACGAGCGCGAGCCCGAAACCGCGCAAGCCGCGCCGCACGACGCCGGTGCGGGCATGAAGCCGCGCGAGCGCCTGCGCATCGCTGCGCAGAAGTCGGGCCGTCTGGCGGAGCCTTCGCAGGATCTGCTGGCGCGCTGCGGGCTGAAGTTCCGCCAGAGCCGCGACAAGCTGTTCTGTTTCGGCGAGACGCTGCCGATCGACCTGCTGCTGGTGCGCGACGACGACATCCCCGGCCTGATCGCCGAGGGCGTGTGCGATCTCGGCGTGGTCGGGCGCAACGTGCTCGAGGAGCAGCGCCTCGCGACCGTGGCGGCCCGCGGCGAAGCCGGGTTCCGCGAGCTGCGCGCGCTGGGCTTCGGCCAGTGCCGGTTGTCGCTGGCGCTGCCGCAGGAACACGACTACGCCGGTCCGGGGCAACTCGAGGGCCTGCGCATCGCGACCACCTATCCGTTCCTGCTCTCCGACTGGCTGGCGCGGCAGCGGGTACAGGCGACCGTGGTCGGCCTGTCGGGTTCGGTCGAGATCGCGCCGCGGCTGGGCACCGCCGACCTGATCTGCGATCTGGTGTCCAGTGGCGCGACGCTCGCCGCCAATCAGCTGAAGGAAGCGGTGGTGCTGCTGGAGAGCGAGGGCGTGCTGGTCGGCCCGGCCGCCATGCCCGGCGACGAGCGCGGCGACCTGATCGAGCTGCTGCTGCGGCGCATCGACGGCGTGATCCAGGTGCGCGAGTCGAAGCTGCTGATGCTGCATGCGCCGCGCGCCGCGCTGGCCGCGATCGA
>JAJYMF010000175.1 GCA_021787175.1 Pseudomonadota bacterium
GGACATGCAGGGTTCAGCGACAGGAAGGGGGCGGCGCGAACCGCGCGCCGAGTATAGCCACGGGTTTCGCCGCCCCGTGACCCATGGCGCTTGCGCCGGTGCCGGGCGCTGGCTAGCGTCGCGATTCGTCTGTTGCCCCCGGGAGCCCCATGAATCCGACATCGCTGCTGGCCGCGTTCGCGATCGCCGCGGTGCCGCTGCTGGCCGTGGCCGCCGAGGCGCCCGAGCCCCGCCGCGGTGCCCATCCGTTCGATGTGCGCGATCTGGTGATGATGGACCGCGTGTCCGATCCGCAGCTGGCGCCGGACGGCCGGGCCGTTGCCTTCAGCGTGCGCAGCACCGACTACGCTGCCAACAAGGGCGTCACCTCGGTGTGGCTGCTCGACCTCGCGCAGGCCGACGCGGCGCCGGTGAAGCTCGCCACCGGCAGCGATCCACGCTGGTCGGCGGATGGCACATCGATCTTCTATCTCGCCGACGCCAAGGGCAGCAGCCAGGTCTGGCGCGTCGCGGCCCGCGGCGGCGCGCCGCTGCAGGTCACCGACTATCCGCTCGACGTCGGCACCTTTCGCGTGTCGCCCGACGACCGTCATCTGGCGCTGTCGATCGACGTGTTTCCTGATTGCGAGAGCCTCGCCTGCAGCAAGGCGAAGCTGGACACGCATGTGCCGGACCGGGCCAGCGGTCGTCTCTACGACAAGTTGTTCGTGCGCCACTGGGACCAGTGGGCCGATGGCCGCCGATCGCAGCTGTTTCTGGCCGCACTCGGCGCCGACGGCAAGGCATCCGCCGAACCGCGCCGGCTGACGCCCGGCATCGACGGCGACGTGCCCTCGAAGCCCGACGGCAGCGCCGACGAGTACGCCTTCAGTCCCGATGGGCGCACGCTTTACTTCGGCGCACGCGTTGCCGGTCGCGACGAGCCCTGGTCGACCAATTTCGACGTCTACGCGGTAGCCGCCGACGGCGACGCCGCGCCGCGCAATCTCACGGCCGGCAATCCGGCCTGGGACGCCTTTCCGCTGCCGTCGCCCGACGGCCGCACGCTGTACTACCTGGCGATGCGGCGCGCGGGCTTCGAGGCCGACCGCTTCGCGATCATGGCGCTGGATCTGGCCAGTGGCACCCGCCGCGAGATCGCCGCGCGCTGGGACCGTTCGGCCGGGCCGCTCGCGATCAGCACGAACGGTCGCACGCTCTATACCGTCGCCGACGACGAGGGCCAGCGTCCGCTGTTCGCGATCGACGTGGCGAGCGGCGAAGCGCGGCGCGTGGTCGCCGGCGGCACCGTCACCGGCTTCGCGGTCGGCCCGCACGGGCTGGTCGTCGCGCGCCAGGACTTCACCCACCCGACCGACCTCTACAGCGCCGATGCGGACGGGGAAAACCTGGCGCCGGTGACGCGCTTCAATGCCGAACGCCTGGCCGGAGCGGGCTTCGGCGACGCCGAGTTCTTCACCTTCAAGGGCTGGAACGACGCGCCGGTGCAGGGCTACGTGGTCAAGCCGGTCGGCTATCGGCCGGGCCGCAAGTATCCGGTGGCCTTCCTGATCCACGGCGGCCCGCAGGGCGCCTGGCACAACGACTTCCACTACCGCTGGAATCCGCAGGTGTACGCCGGCGCGGGTTTCGCCGTGGTGGCAATCAACTTCCACGGCTCGACCGGCTACGGCCAGGCGTTCACCGATTCGATCTCGGGCGACTGGGGCGGCAAGCCGCTCGAGGACCTCAAGCGCGGCTGGGCGGCGGCGCTGCGGGAATATCCGTTCCTCGACGCCGATCGCGCCTGTGCGCTGGGCGCCAGCTACGGCGGCTACATGGTGTACTGGATGGCCGGCGTGTGGAATCAGCCCTGGAAGTGCTTCGTCGACCACGACGGCGTGTTCGACAGCCGCTCGATGTACTACGCCACCGACGAGTTGTGGTTCGAGGAGTGGGAACACGGCGGTCCGCAGTACGTGCATCCCGCGAACTACGAAAAATTCAACCCCCTCAACCACGTCAAGGACTGGCGCGTGCCGATGCTGGTGATCCAGGGCGGCCGCGACTACCGCATTCCCGACGAACAGAGCCTGGGCGCGTTCACCGCGCTGCAGCGGCGCGGCATTCCCAGCCAGCTCCTGTACTTCCCCGACGAGCACCACCACGTGCTCAAGCCGCAGAACAGCGTGATGTGGCACGACACCGTGCTGGCGTGGATCAGGCGCTGGACCGCCCCGGCAAACTGAGGGGTGCGAACATCCCGTGCCGAGCGGGTGACCCGGAGGCTCAGCAGCAGCGCGTGCGGCCCTTGCCGTAGCGCGCCTGCTGGCGCTCGTTGAAGAACTCCGGATAGGTCATCACCGGGCGCTCCGGGTGATGCTCGCGCACGTGCCGCACGTAGGTGTCGTAATCGGGTACGCCGATGGCGAGCCGTGCGGTCTGCACGGCTCGCCGCCAGGCGGTGGTCAACGCGGACTGCAGCGACATCGCGATCACCTCCGCCGGCAGTCTACGCCTTGCCGGCCGCGCCCAGCGCGACGTACGGCGATTCGTGCACCGTCGGCGTGCCGCTGGCGCGGGCGCGGATCGCGGCGCGGATGCCGAACAGCACGGTGGCGATCACCACGAACATGAACAGGCCCGCGAGGGTGGCATCCACGTGGGCGTTGGTGATCACCCGCTGCATGTCCTCGAGCGTCTTCGCCGGCGCCAGGATCTTGCCCTGCGCCAGCGCGGCGCTGTACTTGTCGGCCTGCGCCAGGAAGCCGATGCCCGGGTTCGGATGCCAGATCTTCTCCGCGCCCGCGGTCAGCGTCGACGCCAGCAGCCACAGCGTGGGGACCAGCGGCACCCACAGGTAGCGGTCGCGCTTCATCTTCAGCAGCGCCACGGTGGCGAAGGTCAGGGCGATGCCGGCCAGCATCTGGTTGGCGATGCCGAACAGCGGCCACAGGGTGTTGATGCCGCCGAAGGGATCGACCACGCCCTGGTAGAGGAAATAGCCCCAGCCGCCGACGCAGAGCAGGGTGGCGACCACGTTGGCCAGCCACGCCTCGGTGCGGCGGAATTCGGGCACCGCCATGCCGAGCAGCTCCTGGATCATGAAGCGGCCCACGCGCGTGCCGGCGTCCACCGTGGTCAGGATGAACAGCGCCTCGAACAGGATCGCGTAGTGGTACCAGAACGCCATCATGCCTTCGCCCGGCACCAGCCCGTGCAGGATCTGCGCCATGCCGACGGCGAGCGTGGGCGCGCCGCCGACGCGCGAGAGCAGCGAAGCCTCGCCGACGTTCTTCGCGGTCTGCGCCAGCTGCTCCGGCGTGACCACGAAGCCCCACTGGCTGATCACCTGAGCGGCGTGGTCGACGGTCGTGCCGATCACACCGGCCGGCGCGTTCATCGCGAAGTACACGCCCGGATGCAGCACGGTGGCCGCGGTCAGCGCCATGATCGCGACGAAGGCCTCCATCAGCATCGCGCCGTAGCCGATCGCGCGCGCCTCGGTTTCGTTGGCGAGCATCTTCGGCGTGGTGCCGGACGAGATCAGGGCGTGGAAGCCCGACACCGCGCCGCAGGCGATGGTGATGAACAGGAACGGAAACAGGCTGCCCGGCAGTACCGGACCGGTGCCGTCGATGTACCTGGTCAGCGCCGGCATCTGCAACTGCGGCGCGACCACGAAGATGCCCACCGCCAGCAGCACCACCGTGCCGATCTTGAGGAAGGTGCTGAGGTAATCGCGCGGCGCCAGCAGGAACCACACCGGCAGCACCGAGGCGACGATACCGTAGCCGATGATCAGCCACGCCAGCGTGGTGCCCTTGAGCGTGAACAACGGTCCCCACACCGCGCTGGCCGCGATCTGGCCGCCGCCCCAGACCGCGAGCAGCAGCAGCACCAGGCCGATCAGCGACACTTCGAGCACGCGGCCCGGACGCAGGAAGCGCAGGTACAGGCCCATCAGGATCGCGATCGGGATCGTCATCGCCACCGTGAAGGTGCCCCAGGGACTGATTGCCAGCGCCTTGACCACCACCAGCGCCAGCACCGCCAGCAGGATGATCATGATCATCAGCACGCCGATCATCGCGACCACGCCCGCGGTCGGTCCGAGCTCGGTGCGGATCATCTCGCCGAGGCTGCGGCCGTCGCGGCGGGTGGACAGGAACAGGATCAGGAAGTCCTGCACCGCGCCGGCGAACACCACCCCGAACAGGATCCACATCGTGCCGGGCAGGTAGCCCATCTGCGCGGCCAGCACCGGTCCGACCAGCGGGCCGGCGCCGGCGATCGCGGCGAAGTGGTGGCCGAACAGCACGCGCTTGTCGGTCGGCACGTAGTCGAGGCCGTCGTTGCGGCGCACCGCGGGCGTCGCGCGGTTGCCGTCCAGCTGCAGGACATGCACGGCGATGAAACGACTGTAGAAGCGATAGGCGATCACGAACACCGCGATTGCCGCGGTCAGCAGCCAGACGGCGTTGACCGGCTCGCCGCGATTCAGGGCCACCACGCCGAGTGCGATCGCACCTGCCACCGCCAACGCGGCCCATCCGAGTTTGCTCAGCGCACTGCTCATGCCCAGTCCCTCCCGAGGAATGCCCGAAGGTTCGCGCCGACGGCGGGCCGGGTCAACGCATCCGGAGCCTGAAAGGCATACGCCTTTAGTCGTAGTCGCACCGCGGCGGACCGGTGCCCTGCGCGGCCGGGCGGCTGCAGGATCGGCGCGGAGCGGGCCGCCGCCGTTGTGCCCACGCGGGACCTGTTCGAGGCTCCATTTGGGAAACTCTGAACAAGTTCAGACCTTCCTCAAGCCATGGATGGCGCCCTCTGACAAGTCCAGGATGGACTTGTCAGAGGTTCCTTAGAGCCAGCGCGCGCGGCGCAGGGCGACAAACAGACCGCTGCAGATCGCGACGGTCACGCCGATCATCACCGGATAGGCCCACGGCGCATCCAGTTCGGGCATGTGCCGGAAGTTCATGCCGTACCAGCTGGCGATCAGGGTCGGCGCGGCCAGCAGGGCGGCCCAGCCGGCCAGGCGCTTGACCACCTCGTTCTGGCGCACGGTCACCAGCGACAGCGACACCGTCATCGCCGCGCCCAGCATTTCGCGCATCGCGTTGACCGCCTCGTTGAGGCGGCTGACGTGATCGAACACGTCGCGGAAGTACACCCGCGTCTCGTCGCGTACCAGCGCGGGATACAGCCGCACCATCTGGCTGAGGATGTCCTGCAGCGGCGCCAGCGCGAGGCGCAGCGTCATCAGCTCGCGCTGCATCTCGTACAGGCGGCGGATGCTGTCGCGCTTCCATTGCGCATCGAAGATGTCGCCTTCCAGCGCGCGCAGTTCGGCGCGATAGGCGTCCACGATCGGCATCAGGTTGTCGACGACGAAATCGAGCACCGCGTACAGCGCGTAACTCGGACCCAGGCCCAGCAGTTCCGGCGACTGCTCGGCGCTGCGCCGGGCGCCGGCGTAGGACAGCGAGGTGCCATGGCGGACGGTGACCAGATAGTTCGCGCCCATGAACACGTGCGTCTCGCCGAAGGCGATCGCGCCGGCAACCAGCTGGGCGGTCTGCACCACCACGAACAGCGAATCGCCGTAGGTCTCGATCTTCGGCCGCTGGTGCGCGTTGTGCGCGTCCTCGATCGCCAGGTCGTGCAGCCCGAACTCCTGCTGCAGCGTGTCCAGCAGCGCCGCGTCCGGCTCGTGCAGACCGATCCAGACAAAGCGGTCGCCTGCCGCCAGCACGTCGCTGATGGCGGAGAGCTCGTGAATCTCGGCCACGCGCCGGCCGGCACGGTCGTAGGCGACGCAGTTGACCACCATCGGTGCGGGCGTGTTCATGCGGCGATCATGCCCGCCGCGGCAGACGCGCTCAACGCCGCCGCCACAGCACCCCGGCCAGTGCCAGATCCAGCGGCAGGCCCAGCAGGATCCAGGGCAGGTTCTGCTGCGGAAATCCGGGCAGAATCTTGGAGAACAGCGCAAAGGCGGCGGCCAGCGCGAGCAGGACGGCCAACCCGCGCGCGAACCCGCTGCCGCGCACATCGGCACCCGTTCGCCGCAACAGCGGCACGATCAGCAGCAGCAGCGCGGGGTTGAGCAGCCACAGGTTTTCATTGCCCCAGGCGGCGCGATGCGCGGTCAGGGTCCACAGCGCCAGCATCAGCAGGCCGGCGAGTCCGCCGAGCAGGGCATACAGCCCGCCCGCGATGGCGCCAACCCAGCGCAGCACGCGGCGCTGCGGCCAGCGCAGGGGTGCGACGATCAGCGCCGCCCACAGCAGGCCCGCCGCCAGCAGCGGCAGGCGCAGGTCGGGCGGCAGCGCCGGCGGCGCCGCGAGGCGGTTGGGCGCCAGCAGGCGATCGGACACCACCAGCGGACGCACACCGCCGCCGGCAGCCAGCTCCCGCCCATCGCGCAGCACCCGCGCCAGCACCATCGGCACGAAGCTCTCGTCCCAGTACGAGAGCCGGCGGTCGGCGTAGGGGCCGAGGCCGAGGTCCACCAGCAGCATCAGCGCCGGATCCGGCGCCAGCAGG
>JAJYMF010000350.1 GCA_021787175.1 Pseudomonadota bacterium
ATCTCCCAACTTTCTCACCTCCGCCTATCAACGTTTCCAGGGAATAGGGAGCTTATGCGGAGGGAAAAGGGGTCATGTGGCCTTTCTGGCGGCGCCGGCCTGACGGCGGCGCTCGTGGACGGCAGCGGCAACAGTTCCAGCAGAGTGAAGCTCAGTCCCGCGCCGATGACCGGAATCCCGCCGTGTGGTCCCACGGTCAGCGTCAGCTGCTGCGGTTTGTCGTCGTGCGCGGTCACCTCCAGCTCGATCGCCGCGGTGCCGGCGCGAACGCAGCGCGCGTCCACCGGACAGCGGTCGTCGTGCAGCACGCGCACGAAGTGCAGCGTCACGCCGCGATCCTCCAGGGTCTCGCGCGCGCCCAGCGCCAGCGCCAGCGGACCCTCGACCCAGGCGATCACGCCGGCGTGCGGCTGCGGCCAGACGCCCTGCGGCAGCGGCGGCATCTGTGCGCCGGCGCCGGCGCAGATCAGCAAGGCCAGCAGCGGCAGCAGGGATCGTGAGATCGACATGGGCGTAATCGCAGCGGGCGGCAGCGGCACTCTACGCGCGATCGGCTGAATGCTCACGCCGCGGCGCGCTGGCCCAGCGTCGTCAGCAGTTCGCGCGCCACGCGCAGACGTTCCGCCGCACCCGGCAGTTCCATGCGCAGGCGCAGCTTGTCCTGGCCATCCAGCTGGTACACGCGCGGCTGGCGCTGGATCAGCCGGATCACCGCCATCGGGTCCAGGTCGGGCTGGGCGCGGAACAGCACGCGGCCGCCGCCGGGCCCCAGCTCGAGCTTGCGGATGCCCAGCGGTGTCGCCGCCAGCTTCAGCTCGGCGACCGCGAACAGGTGCTTGACCGGCTCCGGAAGCAGGCCGAAGCGATCGATCATCTCCACCTGCAGCTCGCGCAGCGCCTCGTCGTCGCGGGCGCTGGCGATGCGCTTGTACAGCGTCAGTCGCGCGTGCACGTCGGGCAGGTAATCGTCGGGAATCAGCGCCGGCAGGTGCAGCTCGATCTCGGCTTCGTGCGCGCCGCTGAGTTCGAAGTCGGGCAGCTTGCCGCTCTTGAGCGCGCGCACGGCGCGGTCGAGCAATTCGCTGTAGAGCGAGAAGCCGATCTCCTGGATCTGCCCGGACTGCTCCTCGCCGAGCAGCTCGCCGGCGCCGCGGATCTCCAGATCGTGCGTGGCCAGCGCGAACCCGGCACCCAGTTCCTCCAGCGCGGCCAGCGCGTCGAGGCGCTTCTCGGCGTCGGCGCTCATCGCCTTGCGCTCGGGCACCACCAGATAGGCGTAGGCGCGATGGTGCGAGCGGCCGACGCGGCCGCGCAGCTGGTGCAGCTGGGCCAGGCCGAAGCGGTCGGCGCGGTTGATGATGATGGTGTTGGCGGTCGGGATGTCGATCCCCGACTCGATGATCGTGGTGCAGACGAGCACGTTGAAGCGCTGGCGGTGAAAATCCAGCATCACCTGTTCCAGCTCGCGTTCCGGCATCTGGCCGTGGGCGATGCGCACGCGCGCGTCGGGCATCAGCGTCTCGATCTCGCGCGCCATGCGCTCGATGCTGTCGACCTCGTTGTGCAGGAAGTACACCTGGCCGCCGCGCGCCAGCTCGCGCTGCAGCGCCTCGCGGATCAGCGCCGTGTCCCACGGCGCGACGAAGGTCTTGACGGCGACGCGGTGCGCCGGCGGCGTGGCGATGATCGACAGGTCGCGCAGCCCGGCCATCGCCATGTTCAGCGTGCGCGGGATCGGCGTCGCCGTCAGCGTCAGCAGATCGACCTCGGCGCGCAGCTTCTTCAGCTGCTCCTTGTGGCGCACGCCGAAGCGGTGCTCTTCGTCGACGATCAGCAGGCCCAGATCGCGATAGCGCACGTCGTCCTGCAGCAGGCGATGGGTGCCGATGATCACGTCCACTTGGCCGGCGGCGAGCTTGCCGAGCGCTTCGGCGATCTCCTTCCTGCCCTTGAAGCGGGAGAGCACCTCGACGCGGATCGGCCAGTCGGCGTAACGGTCACGGAAGTTCTGGTAGTGCTGCTGCGCCAGCAGGGTGGTCGGCACCAGCACCGCCACCTGGCGGCCGGCGATGGCGACCGCGAACGCCGCGCGCAGCGCGACCTCGGTCTTGCCGAAACCGACGTCGCCGCAGACCACGCGGTCCATCGACCGCGGTGCGGCCAGATCGGCCAGTACGGCCTCGATCGCGCCGGCCTGATCGGGGGTCTCCTCGAACGGGAAGCTGGCCGCGAACTGCGCGTACAGCGTGCGCTCGATCGCGGTCGCCACGCCCGGCCGCGCCTCGCGCTGGGCATAGATCGCCAGCAGCTCGGCGGCGGTGTCGCGCACCTTTTCGGCGGCGCGGCGCTTGGCGCGTTCCCAGGCTTCGCCGCCCAGACTGTGCAGCGGCGCCAGCTCGGGCGCGGCACCGGCGTAGCGGCTGATCAGTGCCAGCTGCGCCACCGGCACATAGAGCTTGTCGCCCTTGGCGTATTCCAGCGCCAGGAATTCGCCGGCCGCGCCGCCGACGTCGAGCGTGATCAGGCCGCGGTAGCGGCCGACGCCGTGATCGAGATGCACCACCGGTGCGCCCAGCGCCAGCTCGGAGAGGTCGCGCACCAGCGTCTCGGGATCGCGCGCCGCACCGCGCCGGCGCCTGCGCTGCTGGCGCACGCGCTCGCCGAACAGCTCGCGCTCGGTCAGCACGGTCAGCGCCGGCGACGTCAGCGTGAAGCCCTGTGCCAGCGGCGCGACGGTGATCGCCAGCGGCATCGTCGCGGTGGCGAATGCCGGCCATGACTCGACCAGCGGCGGTCGCAGGCCGGTCGCGGCCAGCAGCTCCAGCAGCGCTTCGCGACGGCCGGCCGACTCGGCCACGATCAGCACGCGCCCGCTGCACGCCGCGACGAAACGGCCCAGCATCGCCGCAGGCTCTTCGCCCTTGCCTTGCAGCGTCATCTCCGGCGCCGGCTGCGTGCCCAGCGCGACCGCGTGCTCGCTGCCGGCGGCCACGATCTCGACCCGCGGCCGGCGATTGAGCTGCTCGCGCAGCAGCTGCGGCGACAGGTACAGCTCGGCCACCGGCAGGATCGGCCGCTCGATGTCGTGCGCGCGCTGCTCAAAGCGCTCGCCGGCCTGCGCCCACGCCTGTTCGGCGGCCTCCAGTGCGCCTTCGCCGAGCACGAACAGGGCGTCGTCGGCGAGGTAGTCGAACAGCGTTTCGGTGTGCTCGAAGAACAGCGGCAGGTAATACTCGATGCCGCCCGGGGTGACGCCTTCCCTGATGTCCTGATAGATCGGGCAGCGCCGCACGTCGATCGCGAAACGCTCGCGCAGGCGCGCGCGAAAGGCCTTGATCGCCGCCTCGGTCAGCGGAAATTCGCGCGCCGGCAGCAGGTCGACGGCCTCGACCCGGGTTTGCGAGCGCTGGCTGTCGACGTCGAAGGTGCGCAGGGTGTCGATGGTTTCATCGAACAGTTCGATGCGATAGGGCTCGGCCGCGCCCATCGGGAACAGGTCGATCAGCGCGCCGCGCACGGCGAAGTCGCCGGGCTCGGCCACCTGCGGCACGTGGCGATAGCCGGCGGCTTCCAGCCGGCGCTGCTCGGCGGCGAGATCGAAGGCCTGTCCGCGCCGCAACTGCAGCCCGGCGCCGGCGAGGAAGCTGCGCGGCGCCAGCCGCTGCAGCAGCGTCGCCACCGGGATCACCAGCACGCCGCGCTTCACCCCCGGCAGGCGATACAGCGTGGCGATGCGCTGCGAAATGATCTCCGGATGCGGACTGAACAGGTCGTAGGGCAGGGTCTCCCAGTCGGGAAAATGCAGCACCGGCAGGCTGCCGGCGAACACGCCCAGTTCGGCTTCGAGGCGCAGCGCGGACTGCGTGTCGCGGGTCACCGCCACCACCAGGCTGGGCTGGCGCTGCGCGGCTTCGACCAGCGCCAGCGCCAGCGATGCGCCATGCGGCGACACCCAGCGCCGACGCTGGCGGGCATCGGGCGGCAGCGGCGGATTCAGCAACGGGGACTCGGACATCGTCATCGGGGAAAGCGGCGCGGCGCCGCGCAATCGACAAGTCTAGCGCGCCGCGCCGGCCGTCCAGGGTGATGGGGCCGCGTGGGGCGGCGCGACGCCGCGTGGGCGGATCGGGCTACCGCGCCAGCGGCAGCGCCGTCGCTGACGGTGCGAACTGCGGGAAGCGCGCCAGCAGCGACCGACGCACGCCCGCAAGGTCGAGCCCGGCTTCGGCCAGCAATTCCTCGCGGCTGCCGTGTTCGAGGAAGCGATCGGGCAGGCCCAGCATCAGCAGCGGCAGGCCGACCCCGTGCGCGGCCATCCATTCAGCGACCGCGCTGCCGGCACCGCCGGCGACGACGTGGTCTTCGAGGGTGACGAACGCGCCGTGATCGCGCGCCAGTTCGGCCAGCAGGGTCTCGTCCAGCGGTTTGACGAAGCGCATGTTGACGACCGTCGCGCCCAGCTCGGCGCCCAGCGTCTCGGCCACCGGCACCAAGGCGCCGAAGGCCAGCAGCGCCAGTCCGTGGCCGCGGCGGCGGACCTCGGCCTTGCCGATCGGCAGCGGCTCCAGCGCGCGGCCGGCGTCGATGCCGGCGCCGGCGCCGCGCGGATAGCGCACCGCGGCCGGCCCTTCGTGCAGGAAGCCGGTGGTCAGCATGGCGCGGCATTCGCGCTCGTCGGCGGGCGCCATCACCAGCAGGTTGGGCAGGCAGCGCAGGTAGGCAAGGTCGAAGCTGCCGGCGTGCGTGGGGCCGTCGGGGCCGACCACACCGGCACGGTCGAGCGCGAACAGCACGTCGAGGTTCTGCAGGGCGACGTCGTGCACCAGCTGGTCCCAGCCGCGCTGCAGGAAGGTCGAGTAGATCGCCAGCACCGGCTTGGCGCCCTCGCAGGCCATGCCCGCGGCCAGCGTCACCGCGTGCTGCTCGGCGATGCCGACGTCGAAGTAGCGATCGGGGAACTCCTTCGAGTAGCGCACCAGCCCCGAGCCCTCGCGCATCGCCGGGGTGATCGCCAGCAGGCGCGCATCGGTCGCGGCCATGTCGCACAGCCAGTCGCCGAAGACGTCGGTGTAGGTGGCCTTGCCCGGCGCCTTGGCGAGCACGCCGCGCGCCGGGTCGAACGGTCCGACCGCGTGATAGTCGATCTGTGCCTGTTCGGCAGGCGGATAGCCCTTGCCCTTGGTGGTGATCACGTGCAGCAGTTGCGGGCCCTTCAGCTCCCTGACCGTGCGCAGCGAATGCAGCAGCTGCGGCAGATCGTGACCGTCGATGGGGCCGGTGTAGTGGAAGCCCAGTTCCTCGAACAGCGTGGACGGCACGAACATGCCCTTGGCGTGCTCTTCCCAGCGCTTGACGAAGCGCCAGACCAGCGAGTGCGCCGGCATCGCGCGCTTGGCGCGCTCGCGCAGCGCGTTCAGCCGCTTGCTGGTCATCAGCCGCGCCAGCATTTTGGTCAGCGCGCCGACATTCTCGCTGATCGACATGCCGTTGTCGTTGAGGATCACCAGCAGGTCGGGCTCGACGTCGCCGCCGTGGTTGAGCGCCTCGTAGGCCATGCCGGCAGTCAGCGCGCCGTCGCCGATCACCGCGACGATCCGCCGCGGATCGCCCTTGCGTTGCGCGGCGATCGCCATGCCCAGCGCCGCCGAAATCGACGTGGACGAGTGGCCCACACCGAAGGCGTCGTAGGAGCTTTCGGCGCGTTTGGGGAACGGCGCCAGTCCGTCCTTCTTCTTGATGCTGGTGATGCGCTCGGCGCGGCCGGTGAGGATCTTGTGCGGGTAGCACTGGTGGCCGACGTCCCAGACCAGCCGATCCTCGGGCGTGGCATAGAGATAGTGCAGGGCCACGGTCAGCTCGACCACGCCCAGCCCGGCGCCGAAGTGGCCACCCGAGCTGGCGACCGAGGCGATCAGGTAGCGGCGCAGCTCATCGGCGATCGCCGGCAGCTCGCCCTCGGGAAACTGCCGCAGGTCGGCCGGCGTGGCGATGCGTGCCAGGTGCGGGTAAGCCGTAGCGTCGATCATCGGCCTATTGTTGTGCCGCAGCGGGGCAGCGGCAAGTGATCGCGCGGCCATCACGCTGGCGCAACGCGGGCAGGATGCCGCGGATGCGGATCAGGTGCGTCGCACCCGCCCGAAATGCCGCTCGGCATGCCGGGCCTCGCGCAGCCGTTGCCGGTGCGCGGCCAGCAGGTCGCCGCGGGTGAGGAAGCCGACCATGCGCCGCGGATCATCCGCGGCCACCACCACCAGCCGGCCGATGCCGGCCTCGACCATGTGGTCAGCCGCTTCGCGCAGGGAATGGTCCTCGCGGACCACGATGGGTCTGGCTTGCCGCAGCAGGTCGCCGATCGCCGTCGCGTCCGAGAGGTGCGGGTCGAGCAGCACGCGGCGCGTGACCACGCCGCGCACGTGCCCCTGCGCATCGAGCACCGGAAAGCCCTGATGCTGCGCGTC
>JAJYMF010000138.1 GCA_021787175.1 Pseudomonadota bacterium
CGTCGTCCAGCACCACCTCGGTATCGGCACCCAGCACCACCGCGTCGGCGCGTCCGGCCATGCTCAGCAGCCCGGCGCCGGCCTTTTCGCGGGCGACGCGGCTGACGTAGTCCGCGGCCGGCTCGCCGGGCATCCGCTGCTCGGGCACAGCGACCTCGATCACGCCGAAGTCGATCCCCAGCCGGGCCAGCAGCTCGCGCCGGCGCGGCGATTGCGAAGCCAGTTGCAGACACGGCATGGTCGGCTCCGAAAGCCGCAGTGTGCCGGGCAGCACGCCCGGCTCGCAATCGGGCGACGGCCGACGTGCGGCAAATGCGCGCAGGCCGGACCCCGGAGCGATGCCGATCCCGCTCGGCCGCACCGCCCCGCTCGCGCGCATCCGCCCATCCCGCGACGCCAGAGGCCGGCCAACGGAGCCCATCGGCCCGAACGGCAACACGGGCGCGGCGACACGCGGCGAGGGCCGCGTCCGCGGCGCCCGGCGGGAGGGGGCCCCGGGTTAGTAGGTTTGCTCCATTGCGGCAGTGCACAATAAGCGCATGAACGCCGTTCCCCTGCGAGATCCGGTTCCCTTTCCGCCGCCGCCCGGCGCCGCGTCGCGGCCCCCGGCACCCGCGCGCGAGCGCTACGGTGCCGCCGTGGCGCTGCCGCCGCCCGGCGAGAGGGTCACGCTGGCCGACGGCCGCCGCCTCAAGCTGCGGCCGGTGCAGGCTCCCGACGTGGCCGCGCTGCAGCGCCTGTTCGCGCGGCTGACGCCGGGCGAAATCCGCATGCGCTTCATGCACAGCGTCACCGTGCTGCCGGAGGTGCTGGCGCGGCGCATGACCGATCTCGATTCCGGCTGCGAATTGGCGTGGGTGCTGATGGATCCCGCCGATGGCGCGCATGCCGAGATGCGTGGCGTCGCGCGGCTTTACATCGACCTCGCCACCGCCGCCGCCGAGTTCGCCCTGCTGGTGGAACAGGTCTATACCGGCCAGGGGCTGGGCGCCCTGCTGATGACGCAGCTGATCCGCGCCTGCCGCGAGCGCGGGCTGGACGAACTCTGGGGCCACGTGCTGGCCGAGAATCACGCGATGCTCGACCTTTGCGCCGGACTCGGCTTCACGCGGATGTCGGTGCCGGGTGACCCCGGCGTGATGCACGTGCGCCTCGCGCTTTAGCCGCACGCTGCTGCCGCGTTCGGCGCCGCGCCGCTATCATGCGCCGCACCCGCGGCCCGCGACGGCCGGCCGCGCACCCGATCCGGAGCCTCCGCATGACCTTCACGGCCCAGCTCGCCGCGGCCTGGCAGCGCAACGATTCGCTGGTCTGCGTGGGCCTGGACCCGGAGCCGGAGCGGCTGCCCGCCGCATTGCGCGGCGACCCCGATGCGATCTTCAGCTTCTGCGCGGCGATCGTCGATGCGACCGCGGATCTGGTCTGCTGCTTCAAGCCGCAGATCGCGCATTTCGCGGCAGTCGGCGCCGAAGACGCGCTGGTGCGCCTGATCGCGCACATCCACGACCGCCATCCGGGCGTGCCGGTGATCCTCGACGCCAAGCGCGGCGACATCGGCAGCACGGCGACGCGCTACGCGCAGGAAGCGTTCAATCGCTACGCCGCCGACGCGGTGACGGTCAATCCCTACCTCGGCCGCGATTCGGTGCAGCCGTTCCTCGACCGCGCCGACAAGGGCGTGGTGCTGCTGTGCCGGACGTCCAATCCGGGCGCGCGCGACCTGCAGGATCTGGTCGTCGCCGACGGCAGCGGGCAGCGGCTCTACCAGCACGTGGCGGCCATGGTGGCGCGCGAGTGGAACGCGAACGGCAACTGCCTGCTGGTGGTCGGCGCCACCTACCCGCAGGAACTGGCCGACGTGCGCCGGCGGGTCGGCGACATGCCGCTGCTGGTGCCGGGCGTCGGCGCCCAGGGCGGCGACGTCGAGGCGGTCGTCCGCCACGGCAAGACCGCAGCCGGCAGCGGCCTGCTGATCAGCTCGTCGCGAGCCATCCTCTACGCCGGCTCCGGCGCGGACTTCGCGACCGCGGCGCGCGGCGCCGCGCGCACGCTGCGCGACGCGATCAACCGCTGTCGCTGAGCGCCCGGTGCGGCCTGCGCCGCGCACGCCATCCCGACCAGGCCAGCCACGGGGCGGTCAGGGCGAAGTGCGCCCACAGTCCGGCCCAGACCAGCGGCACCAGCAGCGGATGGCGCGCGGCGGGATCGAAGCGCCGGAACCAGCGCCACATGCCGCGGTGCTTGTGCCAGCTGACGAACAGCGGGCGGCGCCGGCTGGAGCCGCCCTTGGCGTGCAGCACGCGCACGCCGCCGGCCAGCAGCACGGCATGGCCGGCATCGCGCACGCGCCGGCACAGGTCGAGGTCCTCGCAATGCAGGAAATAGCCCTCGTCGAATCCGCCGACGGCGTCGAAGACCGCTCTCGGCAGCAGCATCAGCGCCCCGGACACCGCCTCGACCGCCACGCTGGTCGCGGGCAACGGTCCTTCGATCTGCACGCCGCCGACCGGCACGGCATCGCCGCCGCGACCCAGCGCCCGCGCACGGAATGTGGCCAGCGCCCGCGCCAGCAGCGGATCGCGGCGGAAGGCATTGCGATCGGGCCGGCCGTCGACGCCGCAGACGACCGCCCCGACCAGACCGGCGCGCGGCTGCGCGGCGAGTTCGGCGCGCAGCCGCGCCACGGTGTCGGGCGCGAGCCGGCAATCGGGATTGAGCACCAGCAGCGCATCGCCCTGCGCCAGTGCCGCGCCGCGATTGACCGCGGCGCCGAAGCCGAGATTGGCGCCGTTGCGCAGCAGGCGCACGCGCGCATCCCCCGCGCAGGCGCAGGCCAGCGCCTCGGGGACGCCATCGCGCGACGCGTTGTCGACCACGATCAGTTCGATCGCGGCGGTACTGGCCAGCGCCGCCTCGACGCAGTTCAGCGCGTCGCCGCCGCTGTCGGCGACGACGACGACGATGCTGGTCAATCCGGCGGTGGGAGATGCGGGCGGCACGCCGGCATTATCGCCGACGTGCGCGCCGACGCTCAGCCGTTGCAGCCTGCGGCCGGACCGGTCGCCAGATCGCTGATGAAGGTGCTGAAATCCTGCGGCACGCCTTCCATCTGCTTGACCTGACCGGAGGCCTTGCTGCAGTAGAGCAGCATCGGCGTGCCGTGGCCGCCGGCGTCGGCGAGCAGGCGGTTGTTGGCGGAGACCGTGGCGAACATCGCCGCATTCGGCTTCGCGGAGGGCGCGATGCCGCCTTCCTCCTGGGCCTTGTCGAACTTGTGTTCGTCAACAGTCAACGCCTGCAGCGGGTCGGCCATGCCGAGAATCGTCGCGGATTTGGCCAGGCTGTCTTCCTTGATCACGCCGACCATCACGAAGCGCACGCGCACGTCGCCCTTGGCCATCACCGGCTCGAGGTCCTTGAAGAGCTTGTGGCAGAAGATGCAGTTGGGGTCCATGAACACCGTCAGCACCGGTCCGCGGCCCTTGCTCAGGATGGCCCTGGCCGCCGGCAGCGCCGCCGCCGCCAGCGTCTCGGCCGGCGCCTTGTACACCCCGGCCTGCACCTCGGCTCCCGCATTCAGATCGGTACCGTCGGCGCTGACCAGATTGCCGACCAGCAGGGCCGAGCCGTCGCCGTTGGCCCAGACGATCGAACGCTGCGCAGCCTTGCCCTCGCCCACCTGCACCAGCACGCCGGTCAGGCCGCCGGGCCCGGCGAACACCTTCAGCGCCTTGGCGCGACCCTTGCTCGCGCCCGCAACCAGCGCCTGGGCCCTGGCCAGCGGCAGCGTGCCGGGCACCGCGGCGGCGGGCATGTCCGCGGCCCGAACGGTCGCGGGCATCACGCCGGCGACGATCAACAGCCCCGCCGCAAGACACACCGTGCGCAGCGCGGCCGACAGCAAAAATCCGTGGCGATTCGACATGGCAGATCCTGGACTCCGTGAGCGACGACAACGGACCCGACGGACTGCGGAGGCAGCGCACCCGGATCCCGCGAATGGTCGGCAGGCCAGCCAGCATCCTGTGTCATGCGCGCCGTACCCGACCGTGGCGCACTATATCGTGCGCCCGAGGGGGTGTCGCCAGCAGCAGACACCGATCCTCGCGCGACGCCGCTTGCGCATCGGGGTCGTACCGGCGGCACAATGCGATCCCGCGCCACCGGTGCCCCTCGTTGGCCGAACCCCGTTCTCCCTGGAGGTTTCGTCATGTCATCCCGTGCCCTTGTTGCCCTGCTGTTGGTTGCTCTCGCGATGCCGGTGGCGGCACAGCCGGCCGGTGCATCGCCCGGCCGCATTCCGACAGTCAGCCGTCTGGTGATGGTGTTCTCGCGCCTGGAGCTTTCGCTGGATCACGCCCTGGCCAACAACGACCGCGCCGCCGCCGCCGCGCTGCTGACACCCGCGTTCGAACAGCGCGACGCCGCGGCCCCCGGCACGCCGGTACCGCGCGCACAGTGGCTGGACGCCATGCTCGGGCAACCGCCGCGCGATGCGCGCATCAGCCAGATGGCGGTCCACGATTTCGGCCCGCTGGCCGTGGTCAGCTTCCGCATGGAGTATTTGCCGTCCGTCGCCGCCGCCGCACCGGTGCCGCTGCTGGTGACCGACGTCTGGCAGCAATCCGGCTCCGACTGGCACCTCGCGGTGCGTTACGCCGCGGCCGCCGACAGCAGCACGCCGGTTCCGGGTGCGCCGGCGACCGTTCCCGCCCCCCGGACGACACCCAGCGGCAAGGGCTGATCTCCCGCTCAGGGCGGATCCAGGAAACCGCGAATGCCGGCCACGCCGTGGGCGCCGGCGGCGCGGGCCCGCGGCAGGTCGCCGGCACGCACGCCGCCCAGCGCATAGATCGGCAGCGCCGCGCCGGCCGCCAGCGCGGCGAAACGCGGCCATCCCAGCGGCATCGCCTGCGGATGGGTGGGCGTCGCCGCGACCGGCGCCAGCAGGGCGAAGTCGCAACCGAGCACCGCCGCGCGTTCGAGTTCGCCGGCGTCGTGGCACGAGGCTCCCACCCACAGGCGTGCCGGCAGCGGGCGCTCGCGCAGCGACGCCAGTTGCCCGGAGCGCAGGTGCACGCCGAGATCCAGCGCCAGCGCGCCCCCGATGTCGCCGTTGAGCAGCAGCGTCGCGCCGGCCGCCTGCGCCTCGGCGCGCAGCGCGGCGGCGGCCTCGCGCAGCTTGCCGGCGGCCCATTGCGGCTGACGCAACTGCAGCAGACGTACGCCGCGCCGGACGACGCCTTGCGCCCACGCAAGCAGCGTCGCCGCATCGTCCAGCGGCGGACTGATCGCCAGCAGCGGCGGCAGCCGCAGCGCCGCCAGCGCCGGACGGTCGGCGGGCGGCATCGTCGTCGGGTCGACGGCAGCGGGCTGCGCCCAGGCCAGCGCCTGGGCGTCATGCGGCTGCGGCGTGCCCTGCCACGCGGCGACGCGTCGCACCTCGAGCACGATGCGCCGGTGCGGATAGCGCCAGGGCACGCGGATCAGCGGCGCGCTGGCGGCGATAGCGATGCCCAGCTCCTCGTGCAGCTCGCGCGCCAGCGCCGCGTGCGCGTCCTCGCCCGGCTCGACCTTGCCGCCGGGAAACTCCCACAGTCCGGCGAAATCGCGCCCCGGCGGACGCTGCGCCAGCAGCACGCGGCCCGCGGCATCCGCCAGCACACCGGCGACCACGTGCAGCGGCGGTGAACTCTCGCCGCTCATGCGCCATCGCTCATGCGCGTTCCAGATCGACGAAGTCGAACGCCAGCGCATGGCGCGCGTCGGCGGGATGGTGCTCGCGCGCCCGCTCGCGCCAGTCGGCGCGCGGAAACGCCGGAAAGAACGCATCGGCCGCGGCGACGACGGTATCGACTTCAGTCAGGTGCAATCGCGTCGCCCGCGGCAGCGTCAACGCGTAGATCTCGCCGCCGCCGATCACGCACAGCTCCTGCACATCGCCGGCGACGGCAAACGCAGCGTCCAGCGAGGCAACCGCCTGCATGTCGGCGAACGGCGCGCGCCCGCTGCGCGTCAGCACCAGGTTCAGCCGTCCCGGCAAGGCCCGTCCCAGCGATGCCGCCGTGCGCCGGCCCATCAGGATGGGCTTGCCCAGCGTCAGCGCCTTGAAGCGCTTGAGATCGTCGGGCAGATGCCAGGGCAGCGCGCCGGCACGACCGATGGCACCGCGGCGGTCGCGCGCGGCGATCAGCGTCAGCGCGGGTGCCGCGCTCACACCGCCACCGGCGCCCGGATCGCCGGGTGCGGGTCGTAGTGCTCGATCGCGATGTGCTCGTAGCGGAAGTCGCCCAGCGTGCGTACGGCGGGATCGAGGCGCAGCTGCGGCAGCGGGCGCGGCGTGCGCGTCAGCTGCTCGCGCGCCTGCTCGAGGTGGTTGCGGTAGAGATGCGCATCGCCCAGCGTGTGCACGAAATCGCCGACGCCG
>JAJYMF010000432.1 GCA_021787175.1 Pseudomonadota bacterium
GCGAGTCATGCGGACGGATCCTCGTGGTGGTGGGACGGGAGAGGCGGTGCCGGCCCGCCGCGGCGGCGGCCGCGCGGGAAGTCGATCGGGCGGGGGCGGTCGTTCACCGGGACGGAATCGCGTCCAGCACGGCCTGCGCGTGACCCGCGACCTTGACGTTGCGCCAGGCTTGCGCAAGCGTGCCGTCGGGGGCGATCAGAAAGGTGCTGCGCACGACGCCGAGGTGGCGCTTGCCGTAGAGCACCTTCTCGTGGATCACGTCGAAGGCGCGGCACCAGGTCTCGGCGGGGTCGGACAGCAGCGCGAACGGCAGTTCGAGCTTGCCGGCAAAGCTCTGATGCGATTTGACCGAGTCGCGCGAGACGCCGATCACCTCAGCGTTGCGGCGCCTGAATTTCGCATGCAGGTCGCGAAAGTCGCCGGCTTCGGTGCTGCAGCCCGGCGTGTTGTCCTTGGGGTAGAAGTACACGACCACCCAGCGGCCGCGCAGATCGGCGAGTGCGAGCGCCGTCCCGTCGCCAGTGGTGCCGGCCAGGTCGGGAACGCGTTTGCCGATTTCGAGCATCTCGCCTCCGCTCAGAACTTCATCGGATCCATGATGGCGTCGAGGTTGAGCCCGTCACACAACTCGAGAAAGTCGTCGCGCAGCGCGGCGATGTGCGCCTCGCTGGGTATGCCGATGGTGATCTGCGCCGAGAACATGTCCGCGCCGGTCTGCATGGCGCGGTAGCGCGACGAGGTCAGCTGCTCGACGGTGATGCTGCGGCGGGCGAAGAACTCGATGATGTCGAGCAGCACGCCGGGCTTGTCGGCCGCCACCACCTCGACCACGTACGGCAGCAGATGCGACTGCGGCGCCCGCGGCGCGGTGCGGTAGCTGACCAGATGCAGTTCCTCGTCGCGGCCGGCGCGCGCGAGTGCGGCCTCGAGCTTGGCGACCGCATCCCACGGTCCCTGCGCCAGCAGCACCAGCGAGACGTCGGCGCCGACGGTCGAGACGCGGGTATCCACCAGATTGCAGCCGGAATCGGCAATGCGCTTGACCAGCGCCAGCAGCGGCGAGCGCGCGGCGGGAGTCACGGTCTGGATCAGCAGGTGGTTGTCGGGTCCGGGACGCTGGGAAGATCGGTTCAAGTGGGTGCACCCGTGCGGGCTGGCGGTCCCCGGCGCGAACGGCGCGTCCGGCCTGTCGTGAGCTTACTTGCCCGCCTCGCAAACCCGCAAGTAACATGCGGTCACACCGGCCGCAGGTATCCCCCTTGAAGCTCTCCGGCAGCATCTGCGCCCTCGCCACGCCGTTCGCGGCCGACGGCGCGATCGATCTCGACGCCTTCGCCCGTCTGCTCGACCATCAGCTCGGCGGCGGCACGCAGGGCGTGGTCGTCGCCGGCTCGACCGGCGAGGCGCACATGCTCGAGCGCGCTGAATGGGAGCGCCTGCTGGCATTTGCCGTCGCGCATGTCGCCGGCCGCATGCCCGTGCTGGCCGGCTGCGGCGAAGCCGGCACCGCGCAGACGGTCGCGCTGACACGGCGTGCGCAGGCGCTGGGTGCCGACGCCGCGCTGGTGGTCACGCCGTACTACGTGCGCCCGACCCAGGAAGGCCTGCGGCGGCACTTTCTTGCGGTCGCCGAGAACGGCGGCCTGCCGGTGGTGCTGTACAACGTGCCGTCGCGTACCGGCTGCGACCTGCTGCCGGAGACCGTCGCCGCGCTGCGCGAGCATCCGCGGATCGTCGCTATCAAGGAAGCGCGCGCCGATGCTGCGCGCATCGCCGCCGTCGCGGCGCTGGTGCGGGACGATTTCGCGTTCCTGTCCGGCGACGACGGCACCGCGCGCGAGGCGATGCTGGCCGGCGCCGCGGGTGTGATCTCGGTCGCCAACAATCTGCTGCCGCACGCCTTCCGTGCGCTCTGCGATGCGGCGCGTGCCGGCGATCGCGCTTCCGCCCAGCGCCAGGCTGCTGCGCTGGCGCCGCTGCTGGAGGCGCTAAACTGTGCGCCCAATCCGATCCCGGTCAAGGCCGGACTGGCCGAACTCGGTATCGCCACCGCGATTCTGCGTCTGCCGCTGCTCGAGCTCGAGCACGGCGTCGCGCGACGGCGCATCGCCGAGACGCTGGCTGCGCTGCTGCCGCGCGCTTCGGCCGCCTGAACCATCACCCTGGAATCCCGCATGAAGAAGCTTCTGATCGCCGCTGCCCTGGTCACACTGACGCTGTCCGGCTGCAGCCTGTTCCACCGCAAGGATGACGCGTGGAAGAACGCGCAGCAGGAGCGTCCGCTGGAGGTGCCGCCTCCGCTCGATCTGCCGCCGTCGGCGGCGGCGATGACGATACCCGATGCCGGCACGACACCCGCCGGCACGACACCGGGCGGCGCGGTCAGCACGATGCCCGAGGCGGCCGGCAGCGCGGCCGCGTCGAGCAGTCTCAGCCTCAACGACACCGTTGACAACACCTACCGCCGGGTCGGCCTCGCGCTCGAGCGCGGCGGCGTCGGCACCGTCACCGCGCACGACGACGCGGCGCACACCTACAGCGTGGCGGTGCAGATGCAGGTGGCCGAGCCGCCGCCGCAGGGCTTCTTCAAGCGCCTGTTCTCGGTGTTCTCGCGCGCCAGGACGCATACCGTCAGCGGCACCGTCAACGTCGCCGTGCAGGCGCAGGGCGAGTCGGCGAGCGTGATCGAGCTGACCGGCGAGCCCGCCGCGGTGCAGCAGGTGCTGGCGCTGCTGAGAAGCCGGCTGACCTGATCGGACCCGCTCTTCACGGTCATGAAAACGCCGCCCGCGGGCGGCGTTTTTCCGGGCGCTGATCGCGCGGACTCAGCGTTCGAGCAGCGGCAATTTGTTCGGCTTGCCGTCCCAGTCCTTGGCGTCGGCGGGCGCGTCCTTGCGTTCGGTGATCACCGGCCACTGCTTGGCCAGCTCGGCATTCAGGGCGGTGAAATGCTCCTGCCCGGCCGGCACGTCATCCTCGGGATAGATCGCGCGCGCCGGACACTCCGGCTCGCACAGGGTGCAGTCGATGCACTCGTCGGGATCGATGGCGAGGAAATTGGGGCCCTCGTGGAACGCATCGACCGGACACACCTCGACGCAGTCCGTGTACTTGCACTTGATGCAGTTGTCGATGACGACGAAGGTCATGCGTGCGGCAGCCGGAAATTGCTCGGGAAGTGGAGTGGCGCTCCCTACGAGACTCGAACTCGTGTTCCCGCCTTGAGAGGGCGGTGTCCTGGGCCACTAGACGAAGGGAGCGCTGGCCGGCGAAGGCGCGGTAGTATAGCGAAATGACCGTTCCCGGCAACGCCCTGCGCAACCTGTTTCGAGGAATCCAACGCTTGTCCAAGGACGCCAGGAAGCCGCCGGCGCACGTTCCGCGCATCATCCCGCGGGCCGAGCACGCGATCTCCCGCAAGTCGATCAGCTCCGCCGCGCTGCGCGTGCTGTACCGGCTGCACGAGGCCGGTTTCGCGGCCTTCCTGGTCGGCGGCGCAGTGCGCGATCTGCTGCTCGGCGGACATCCGAAGGATTTCGACATCGCCACCGACGCGACGCCGGAGCAGGTCAAGCACCTGTTCCGCAACTGCCGGCTGATCGGCCGCCGTTTCCGCCTCGCGCACGTCGTGTTCGGACCCGAGATCATCGAGGTGGCGACCTTCCGCGGCCACGGCGCGGACGGCGATCGCGAGATCGTCGACGGCCGCATCACCCGCGACAACATCTGGGGCTCGCTGGAGGAAGACGCGCTGCGCCGCGATTTCCGCGTCAACGCGCTGTACTACAACATCGCCGATTTCAGCGTGCGCGACGACGTCGGCGGCATGCAGGATCTGCAGGACCGCGTGCTGCGCCTGATCGGCGATCCCGAGCAGCGCTACCGCGAGGATCCGGTGCGCATGCTGCGCGCGGTGCGGCTGGCGGCCAAGCTCGATTTCCGCATCGACGACGCGGCGGCGGCTCCGTTCGCCGCACTCGGCCCGCTGCTGGGCGACGCGCCGTCGGCGCGGCTGTTCGACGAATCGCTGAAGCTCTTTCTCGCCGGCCATGGCCTGCAGAGCTTTCGCCTGCTCGATCACTACGGTCTGCTCGAACATCTGTACCCGGTCACCGCGCGCGCGCTGGCGCGCGATCACGACGGCGGCCTGCGCGCGCTGATCGAACAGGCGCTGGCGAACACCGACGCGCGCGTGGCCGAGGACAAGTCCGTGACCCCGGCCTTCCTGTTCGCCGTGCTGCTGTGGGGCGAAGCGCGCGCGCAGGCCGAGGCGCGCATCGCCGCCGGCGACGAGCCCACCCTGGCCTGGCAGCACGCGGCCGCGCGGGTGGTGGCCGAGCAGAGCGACCGCGTGGCCATCCCGCGCCGCTTCGGTACGGTAATGGAAGAGATCTGGGCACTGCAGCCGCGCTTTGCGCAGCGTGCGCGCAAGCGCGTATTCCGTTTGATGTCCCATCCGCGTTTCCGTGCGGCCTACGATTTCCTGCTGCTGCGCGCCGCCGAGTCGTCCGAGCTGGCCGAACTTGGCGCCTGGTGGACCGCCGCGCAGACGCAGCCGCCGGAGCAGCTGGCCGCGGCGCTGGACAGCGGCAACCTGCCGGTGGACGCCGAAGCGGCGCCGGCCAGGAAGCGTCGGCGCCGGTCACGACGCAAGAAACCCGCCGACGCGGCCGGCTGAATCGTGATCCGCGCCTGCGTCGGGCTCGGCGCCAATCGCGACGATCCGCCCGCGCAGATCGATCAGGCCTGCGCGGCGCTGGCGGCACTGTCGCAAACGCGACTGCGGGCGCGATCCCGCCTCTGGCGCACCCCGCCCTGGGGGCCGGTGCCGCAGGCCGACTACCTCAACGCCGCCGTTGCGCTCGACACCATGCTGGCGCCGCGCGCGCTGCTCGATGCGCTGCTCGCGATCGAGCGCGGCGCCGGTCGCGATCGCGCGCACGAGCAGCGCTGGGGGCCGCGGCGTCTGGATCTCGATCTGCTGCTGTACGGCGATCGGCAGCTCGACGAGCCCGGCCTGTGCGTGCCGCACCCGCGTCTCGCCGAGCGCGCGTTCGTGCTGCTGCCGCTGGCCGATATCGATCCGGCGCTCGCGGTGCCGGGCGCGGGCACGGTCGCCGAACTGCTCACGCGCGTGGACTGCAGCGGTTGCACGCCGTGGGTGGCGATCGCTTGAGCCGCGCGGCGGGCGCCGCCGATAATCACCGATCCTGAGGAGGTGGCCGTGTACGTCGAATCCGAACGCCCCGCGCGCAAGCCGGTGACCGTACCCAGCCTGCGCGAGATGAAGGCGCGCGGCGAGAAGATCGTGATGCTGACCGCCTACGACGCCAGCTTCGCGGCGCAGCTCGAGGTCGCCGGTGTCGACGTCGCTCTGGTCGGCGACTCGCTGGGCATGGTGGTGCAGGGGCAGACCAGCACGCTGCCGGTGACGCTCGACCAGATGGTCTACCACACGGCGGCGGCGGCGCGCGGCCTGCGCTCCACGCTGCTGGTCGCGGATCTGCCATTCATGAGTTACCGCGACGTGCCGCATGCGCTGGCCGCGTCGACGCGGCTGCTGGCCGAGGGCGGTGCGGCGATGGTCAAGCTGGAGGGCGCCGACTGGGTCTGCCCGGTGATCGCGGCGCTGGCCGAGCGCGACGTGCCGGTCTGTGCGCACCTCGGACTGACCCCGCAGTCGGTGCACCGGCTCGGCGGCTATCGCGTGCAGGGGCGCGAGCTGGATGCGGCCGACAAGCTGCGCGCCGACGCGCTGGCGGTGCAGCAGGCCGGCGCCGATCTGCTGGTGCTGGAGTGCGTGCCGGCGACGCTGGCGGCCGCGGTCACCCGCGAGCTGAGCATTCCGACCATCGGCATCGGCGCCGGTGTCCACTGCGACGGTCAGGTGCTGGTCGTCTACGACATGCTCGGGCTGACGCCGGGCCGGCGGCCGCGCTTCAGCAAGGATTTCCTCGCCGGCAACGGTTCGATCGCCGCGGCGATCGCCGCCTACGTCGCCGACGTGCGCGGCGGCCGTTTCCCGGCCCCCGAACACACCTACTGACATTGCGGGGGGGGGCGACGCCATGCAGACACTCCATGACGCCGCGGCGCTGCGCGCCGCCGTCCGCGCCTGGCGTGCCCAGGGCCAGAGCGTCGGCCTGGTGCCGACCATGGGCAATCTGCACGAGGGCCATCTGGCGCTGGTGCGCCTGGCGCGCGCGCGCGCCGACCGGGTGGTAGCCAGCGTGTTCGTCAACCCGACGCAGTTCGGGCCCGGCGAGGACTTCGCGCACTATCCGCGCACACTCGAGAGCGATCAGGCCGGGTTGGCAGCCGCGGACTGCGACCTGCTGTTCGCGCCCACCGTCGAGGTGATGTATCCGTTCGGA